>JANMJN010000487.1:0-1712 GCA_031371355.1 Saprospiraceae bacterium | reverse complement strand
ACAATACAGCCATAACCAATATAGGTTTAGCGGCGTTAACGTCCTTGAGCCAATTGCAATACTTAAATGTAGTTGGCACGAAGGTCGTAAGCGATGGTTTGTACCCCCTCAGTAATTTGAGCGCATTAAAGCAAGTTTTTTTATTTAAAACAACGATTGCGCCCAATGATTTGAGGGATTTACAACAAAAAATGCCGCATACGGTCTTTGATACAGGCGGTTATATCGTACCGAGTTGGGAATCGGACACGGCGGTCTTTAAGAAAGCAAGGTAAGATGTTTTCTTTATTGCATTTTTATGATGGATGAATAAAAGGTATTTGAATACAGATGCTTGTGCCTTTGTTTTCGGAGCTTTCAATCTGCATCGTCCCATTGTTCGCTTCCACCATGTCTTTCACCAATATCAAACCCAAACTTTGTCCTTTTTCTTCGGCTGTGCCTTGTCGAGAGGTATTGTCTTGTATCTGAAACAATTGATTTTGGAGAGCTTCGGGCATTCCGATACCATTGTCCGATATTTTTATTGTTGTTTTATCACCATCGTTAATCGAACTTTCTAAACGGATTTTACCGCCTGAATGGGTAAACTTCAAGCTATTGCTCACAAGGTTGCGTATCACCAAACCCATTTGGTTGCGGTCAGCAAAAGCAGTGGCATCTTGCGCTATGTCATTGACAACAGCAATGCCTTTCTGATTTGCTATTTCTGTTAAAAACTGAATCTCTTCGTTGGCAATGGTGTGAAGTGATATGTTTTCAGGTTTAGCTTTGATGCCTTTTTGTTGCGCATACGACCACTGCAACAAATTATCCAGCGTTTGAAACAGCGCATTGACATTATTGGTCAATCTTTTAGAAGCGACCGAAAACTCTTCTTGAGACATCGCGCCATAGTTCGTCATCATTAAATGCCCCTTTAAAGCACCAATCGGCGAGCGCAAATCGTGAGAGATGATACTGAACAGCTTGTCTTTGGTGGCGTTTATAGCGGTTAGCTCTGCTTTTTGTTGTTCGATGCGGCGTTTGTTGCGCTGTAATATGAGTAAGAAACTGCCCAACAAAAGAGCAATAATAACAGTACCTATCAGAAGCAGCCGTTGATTTTTTTTCTGCTCGTCCAATAGGGTTATTTCTGAGTCTTTTTCTTCTAATTCTAAGGAAGATTTAAGTTCCGTCATTTTCACTTTGCTGTCTTGGGAAAGCCTGCTTTCTTTTGCTGCTACACGCAAGGCAACTAAATCTTCTACTATTTGAAACGCTTTTTCTGTATAGCCCCTTGCAATATTTAAAGACAATAATGAGCGGTAAATAATAGCGATGTGGAATGTATCGGGCACCGTTTTCCCTTTCTCAATTGTCATAGCGTGTTGTAAAATACTGTCTGCACTGACAAAGTTTTTTAATTTAGTTTCGAGACTACTCAAATCCATAAAATAAATAAAGTCACCTTTAGTTCTTTTCAACTTATCTTTTACGCTGGCGAGTTTAGGATATAACTTATATGCTTCCTCTTTTTTATCTTGGGCAATGAGTTTACCAACGTAATCCAAACCATAAGACAACCAATCATCTGGACTGTATGGCTCACAAGCATTCATGGCATTGAGCAGTGCCGTTGATGCCTCTTTAAACTTTTTTTGTTTTGCGTAGAGGGTTGCCATTAAATCATAATTTTGGGCTAAAACTGCCCAATCATTCGACGCTTTTGC
>JANMJN010000433.1:0-4350 GCA_031371355.1 Saprospiraceae bacterium | reverse complement strand
AGGGTCATTGAAATCAAGCATGTATGAAATCTCTGTAATTGTATAAGATGTGTGCGTTAAATACTTCTGAGCTTCTCCTAAAATATGCTCTTGCGCCAATTCTAAAGCCGATTTTTGAGCAACAGATTGACAAATACGGTTCAAGTGAACAGTGGTGATATTGAGTTCTTTTGCATATTCTGTCACTGTTTTTAAAGCTGAATTTGTTTTTTTTATATTTTTTTGAAAATCCTGAAAATACTTTAATTGGCGATTGTCACTCTTCAAAAATACTTCCTTTCGTTGTTTCGCAAAGCGAAAAACTTCTACAAACAGAATACTCAAATACGCTTGCAAAGCCACTTGTTTCTCTGCTAAATCTTCATACAGTTCTCTTGAAATACGGTCAATAATGCGAATAAGACTACCAAAATGCGCTTCCTCTTCTTGTAAAATGGGTATATGCCACAGTTGATTCAGTTCCAAAATGACCTTTGGCGATGTTTTAAAAAGCGTTTCCGCAAACGAATCGGACAGCGTTATGACCCTGCCGTCAGTTGAGGTATGAAAATTAAAACCATGTAAATGATTGGCAGGAATCGTAATGATACATGGTGCTTGAAACGCTATTTTATCATTGTTGTAGTTCAAAATGCCTTCACCTGTTTCAATCAAAAAAATCTGATACAAATGCGTATGCAAATGCTGTTTGATTTCCCAATTATAGGTTTTACTCCGCGATTCGAGCATCTCACAATGGACAAAATCGGGCAGAGTAGCGATGTCATTGTCACCGTATAAGCCATCGTATTTGACAATTGTATTTTTCTTATTAGGCATGTTTTAAATTTACAATCTTACTTGAATTGCTTACTTCAGAAATTTGTTAGATTTTTGATATAAAAACAATAATTGAACAAATATCGCCTTATCATTTGGT
Source organism: Saprospiraceae bacterium (assembly GCA_031371355.1). Taxonomy (GTDB): domain Bacteria; phylum Bacteroidota; class Bacteroidia; order Chitinophagales; family Saprospiraceae; genus JAAFJT01. Next base: position 3,431 of record JANMJN010000433.1, on the reverse strand, counting down.
TTTTCAGAAAAAACAATGTTTCATTTGTACAATTTTATTATAGAAATATCCAACACATCCCCCTCAGTATTTTAGACCTTTGTAGCAGATTTTAAACATTTTACAACACTCTTTTAGACGATTTAGAAAATGACGAAAGCACACGTTGGCATCATCGGTGCAGGTCCCGCAGGTCTGACGCTTGCCTTAATACTCCATAGGGCGGGTATCAGCTCGATTATTTTAGAAAATAGAAATAAAAAATACGTCATTAGCCGTGTGCGTGCGGGTTTATTGGAGCAAAATTCAGTGGATCTGTTCAACGAATTAGGTGTTGGTGAACGGATGCAGCGCGAAGGCGAAGAGCATCATGGCGTTTATATGAGTTTTAATAATGAAAAAATTCATATTCCTTTTGATGAGCATACGGGCGGCAGACACATCACGATTTATGGTCAACAGGAAATCGTCAAAGACATGATAGAGGCGTGCGAACAGCGCGGCATTGAGATAAAATTTGAGTGTCATGCAAGCCGTATTGAAGGTATCGAAACCGACAGCCCAAACATTGTTTATACTGAGGGGGGTATAGAAACGTCTTTAAATTGTGATTTTGTTGCCGCATGTGATGGTTTTCATGGCATTGGTCGCAAGCATTTGCCGACCGATTCATACAATGAATTTCGCATAGAATATCCGTTTTCATGGCTGGGCATTTTGGCTTATGCCCCCCCAGCTTCCGAGGAATTGATTTATGCTTATCATCAAAATGGCTTTGCTTTGTTGAGTATGCGTTCCCCTGAAGTAAGCCGTTTGTACTTGCAAGTGTCGAATGACGACAGTATTGAAAATTGGTCGAATGAACGAATTTGGGATGAATTGGACATTCGTTTGAGCGACGGTCAGGGTTTTAAAGTCAATCGAGGTGCCATTTTTGAAAAAGGCATTACGCCTATGCGGAGTTTTATGATTGACAATATGCAGCACGGTCGAATGTTTCTGGCAGGTGATGCTGCTCATATTGTGCCTCCGACAGGGGGAAAAGGCTTAAATTTAGCCGTTGCCGACATTCGGTTTCTCTCAAAAGCTTTGATTCGATGGTTTGAAACAAGTGAAGACGATTTGCTAAAAACCTACTCGCAAGACTGTTTGCGACGAGTTTGGCGGGCGCAAGATTTTTCTAATTTTATGACAACTTTGTTTCACAAACAAGACGAACACGGCTCTTATACCAATCAATTGCAAAAAGCAAAATTTGATTATATCCGTCTGTCAAAGGCTTACGCTTGTACGATTGCGGAAAATTATGTGGGTTTGAAGGATATTTAAACGACAAAAAAAATGACTTTTGTAAAAATAAATAATGCAACAATTCACTACGAATACATTGAGAATCAAAGCGATACAACGTTTTTATTTATCAATTCACTCGGCACAGATTTTCGGATTTGGAATGATGTTGTTGCTGATTTAATGCACTATGGCAATATCCTGCGCTTTGATAAACAAGGGCATGGCTTGTCGAGTCTTTCAAAGGAAACGACATCTATAGCCGATTATGCCAACGATGTTCTAGGTTTGATGGACGCTTTGAATATCAAAAAGGCAGTGGTTATTGGTTTGTCTATTGGTGGCATTATTGGTCAATATTTGGCGGTACACCATACGGCACGGCTGGAAAAATTGGTTTTGAGCAACACCGCACCCAAAATTGGCAATGATGATGGTTGGAATACACGTATTAATCAAGTAAAAACCAACGGCATTGCCTCTATTACTGAGGGGGTGATGAAAGTGTGGTTTTCTGATGATTTTCATCAAAACCGAAACAATGAATTGATTGGCTATCAAAATATGCTTGCAAATACGCCGCTTGTTGGCTATTTGACCGCTTGTGCCGCTATTCGAGACAATGATTTGACGGCAGAAATTGCCACAATTCAAACGCCCACGCTTTGTTTTGCGGGCAGTAAAGACGGTTCAACGCCGCCCGAACTCGTGAAGGCAATGGCGGATAAAATTCCTGATTCAAAATACATTCTTATTGATGGTGTAGGGCATATACCTTGCGTGGAAGCCCCACACATTATGTCAAAACATATCATTGAATTTGTTTTTAACACACCGCTTAGTTTGTACGAACAAGGTATGAAAACGCGTCGTTCTGTTCTCGGAAATGCGCATGTGGATAGGGCAGAGGCGAATAAATCAGACTTCGATAAAGACTTTCAAGAGTATATTACGAACAGTGCTTGGGGTGCCGTTTGGTCGCGCCCTGGTCTGACAAAACGGGAACGGAGTATGATTACCATTGCTGTTTTAGCGGCTTTGGGGCATGACGAAGAGGTGGCGATGCACATCAGAGCGACTAAAAATACGGGCGCAACAATGGACGACATCAAAGAGGTTTTGCTGCATATTGGCGTTTATGCGGGTGTGCCTGTTTCCAATATTGCTTATAAAATCGCGAAAAAAGTGTATGCTGAAATGGGCGAGTAAAGATTTACTAAATTTTAAAAATTTAGTAAATCTATTTTAAACAATTGATTACCAATATTTTAAAAGAAAATAAAATGGATAAAAGAGACTGGTCGATACATCCTTCGTACCTCTATCCCGCATATCAATCAACGATTCACCGCGCACCGTTGCGGCAATTATTGCCTATAAAAGCAAATTTGTCGGAGCGCACAGGTCCTGTTTTTAGCTTAGACAGCATCAGTCCTTTGGACAATGATCTGACCAAAAACGGGCGAAAAAATGGCGAACCGTTGGGTGAACGCATCGTCGTTGCAGGACGTATCATAGACCAAAATGGGCAGCCAATTCGCAACACGCTGGTAGAGATTTGGCAAGCCAATGCCTGTGGGCGATACATCCACAAAGTTGACCAGCATGACGCACCGCTTGACCCTAATTTTTTAGGCGGCGGCAGGGCTTTGACCGATGACGAAGGGCGTTATAAATTTTATAGCATCAAACCGGGGGCATATCCGTGGGGTAATCACCACAATGCATGGCGACCTAATCATATTCATTTTTCTTTATTTGGACCCAATATTTCGACGCGTTTGGTCACACAAATGTATTTTCCGGGCGACCCACTTTTGCAGTATGATCCGATTTATTTGGGTATTCCTGAAAAAAATAGAGCTTCGATGATTTCAAAATTTACGCTCGATTTGACTGAACCGAACTTCGCTTTGGGGTATGAATTTGACATCGTACTGAGGGGTTATCAAGCGAATCCGTTTGGGGTTTAGCTATTGGATTAATAGCGACAAACACAGATTTAGTATATCTATTTTCAATTCGTAATTTAAAAAATAATTACTTAAAATATTGACAATGAATGAGTTATTGCAAACGCCGTCCCAAACAGTCGGACCATTTTTTGCATATAGTTTGACACCCGAGCCGTACAATTACGATTTTAACAGCATCATTACGGG
>JANMJN010000406.1:0-4577 GCA_031371355.1 Saprospiraceae bacterium | reverse complement strand
CCGAGCCGAAAAAGAATTTTATCGGCTTTGCCCCTTTCTTCAATGGTGATACAACGCTTTTGAGCAATCTATTCAGCCACGATTTAGCGATGCGAAAAGGTTTGGACTCCCTCAGAAATTCAGGTGAAGAAGTATTCAAAGCCCAAAAACTGATGCGTGGCGAATCCATTATGGATAAAAAAGCGACCAAAGAAACTTTTGAAAAAATGGTGGGTGACTACCGCATCGTACATTTAGCAACACACGGCAAAGCGAATGATAAAATCGGGGATTATTGTTTCCTTGCTTTTACGGAACAAAAAGACAGTTTGGACAATGAATTATTGTATGTCCGCGATATTTATAATCTATCTCTCAATGCTGATTTAGTGGTATTAAGTGCTTGCGAAACAGGCATCGGTGAGCTAAAACGCGGAGAAGGCATTGTCAGTTTGTCACGTGCGTTTGCTTATGCAGGTGCAAAAAGTATGGTCACAACGCTGTGGAGTGTGAACGATAAAAGCACGATGCAAATCATGGAAAGTTTTTATAAACAATTGAAACAAGGAAAAACAAAGGATTATGCTCTGTGGAAAGCGAAACAAGAGTATTTAGAAAAAGTAAAGGATGATATGGCGCATCCGTATTTTTGGTCAGCGTTTATTCCGATTGGTGATATGTCGGCATTGAAAAAATGACCCCTCTCAGTAGTCTGTTCAAAAAGTTCTTTAAACACTCCCTTAGGTAAGGTCTTCCGACACCTTTATAAGGTCTTCCGACACCTTGATAAGGTCTTCCGACACCTTGATAAGGTCTTCCGACACCTTGATAAGGTCTTTCGACACCTAAATAAGGTCTTCCGACACCTTGATAAGGTCTTCCGACACCTTGACAAGGTCTTCTTTAGCGGGGAGGAAGTGAATTTTTATCTACCTTGATTTACAATGGTTCGTTAAAAAAACAGGAAAAAGGGTAAAAAAAAAGCGTGTATCTTTGGGTTACCACACCTTAAAAATACACGCAATGGAAGGAACAAAAAAATCCCTTTGTGCAAATATAGGCGCAATTTCGATAACGAGCAAAGTACGTCAAAGAATTATGTTACATATTATCCCGCTGTTTCTAACAATTCCTCGTCGGATTAATTTTACTCATATGACAAAATGGGGCGAACACTGTGAAACGACATATCATAATTGGTTTAAAAAAGACCTTGATTTAGTCCAATTTAATCGTGAATTAATCGATACTCACGGTAGCGGTGAACATTTTGTCATATTTGACCCGAGTTTTTTAAATAAAAGTGGTAAAAAGACAGCCAGTATCGGGCATTTTTGGTCTGGTTGCTTGGGCAAGACCAAATCTGGACTCGAAATGAGTTGTTTTGCTGTAGGTGATATAAAATACCATACGGCTTACCACTTAACGAGTACCTTAACCCCCGCACCCAAAGTCTTAAAAAAAGCAGGCAAAACCTTAATTGATTATTATGTCAGTCAAGTTAAAGCCAATTTAAGCCACATACAGCATTTTGGTAATTTATTAGTCGCTGATACTTACTTTGGTGTGACAACTTATGTTAAGCCTGTGACGGCAATGGGTATTGATATTATCAGCTGTTTAAAATCTAATTATAGCCTATTTTATGTCCCAAAACCACAGATAGGTAAACGAAAAAGAGGTCGCCCAGCTAAAAAAGATGGTAAAATAGATTGGAAAAATCTTGATAATGAAAGACTACCCATTGTCGAACAAGATGCCGAAAAAATTGTGCGCTCGGCTTTAGTCTATGTCAATTGCCTGAAAATGACTGTTTTATTAGTCGCTGTGGACTATCTAAAAGAAGATGGTACATTGCAAACGAGAAAATTATATTTTTCCAATCGTACAGACTGGCACTATACATTCATTATGAAGCACTATCATTGTCGGTATCAAATTGAATTTTTGTTCCGCGATGCCAAACAATATACGGGTTTAATGCACTGTCAAAGCACCGATGAAACTAAATTGGTCAATCATCTGAATGTCGCTTTGACAACTGTTTCTGTCGCTAAAGCAACCCATTGGCAACACGAAGAACCCTTTTCAATGAACGATATTAAAAACTGTTATCACAACCTTAAGATGGTCGAATTATTTTCCGAGGCTTTGGGCTTAGAACCTAACTCTGTAAAAAATAATCCTAAAATTGTACAGCTTTTGTTCTCAATGAATTGTGAAGCAATCGCTGCCTAATTTCTTAACGAACTATTGATAATTAAATCATTATTAAAATAAATTTAGGTAAATATTCATTTAAAGAGCTATAACTATGCATTACATTTTACATTTTACATTTTACATTTTACATTATCCATTTTACATTATCCATTATAAACTAATTTAAGCCCACACCTTACACCCCTCAGTACAATTCGTACAAATATCAATTTCTTCACGTCCTTTCAAAATCGCTTTGCGAAAACGGCTGTATGAGCCATTATGCCACACCTCTTTAAAAGTCGCTTCTTTCAAATCGCCCAATTGATGTGTTGCATCTTTATCGAAGCAACACGGCACCACCAAACCATCCCAAGTAATGACGCAAGAGTGCCACAACTTCCAACAGTGATTGACGAGCGCATTTTTAAAAGCCCACTTACCATCTTCTTTTTGCGCATAACGGGCATATTTATCAATGGTTGGAATCAAATCGTTGCCATTTTCATAGTCATATACCTGCGCAGTTTTCAATTTTACTTCGTCAACGCCTATTTCTTTTGCCAATTTATAAATATCTGGAATCTGATGTTCATTCGGTTTGACGACCAAAAACTGAAAAATAATATGCGGCGTGCGTGATTTCATTTCCTTTTTCAGCTTCACCAAATTCCGTGCACCTTGCAACACGACATCGAGTTTCCCTTCTTTTCGATAACTTTCATAAGTCTCCTGCGTCGTGCCATCCACCGAAATAATCAAGCGGTCGAGACCACTTTCTATTGTTTTCCTTGCATTTTCGCCATTCAAAAAGTGCCCATTTGTAGAGGTTATGGTGTAAATACCTTTGTCATTGGCATATTTAACCATATCCAAAAACTTTGGATTGATATACGGCTCACCTTGAAAATAGAAAATGAGCATCATCAAATCATGATGCAATTCATCAATAGTCTTTTTGAAAAAATCAGCTTTCAGATTGCCTGTCGGACGTGTAAAAGCCCTCAAACCACTTGGGCATTCGGGGCAACGCAAGTTGCAAGCGGTCGTCGGTTCGAGTGAAATCGTAAAAGGCATACCCCACTGAACTGGTCGCCGCGTCCATTTCGTCATATAAAATGAAGACAGCACTTTCGTTGCATTCCAAACCCGACGAAGGGTAACTTTGGACAAAAAACGGAGGGAATCGGTTGTGTTATATTTAGTCATTAACTGGTTATTAGTTATTGGTTATTGGGGATTGGTTATTTGTCCAAAACCAATAACCAATCTCCAATAACCTATTTATTTTTTTTCACAAATCATCACAAAGGCGGGTGGAATATTGATAGGGACAAACTCTACTTTAACATTGCCAAAATGTTTTTTATACATGCGTTGAATAAATGAAGAGTAATGATATTGAATATACAATCCTCTCTTTTTCAATACTTTGTGACAAACAGAAACAATACGATGTACCAATTCATTCGGCAAAGCAATAAACGGAATAGCAGACATAATATAGTCCGCTTCTTTAAAACCAAGTTCATGTAAATGCATTTCAAGGTTTTCAGCTGAATCTTCGATGAGCACAAAGCGCGGGTCGTCAATAGCCCCCCTCAGTATTTTACAAAATTCTGGATTGATTTCAAAACACAATAACAAGGCATCAGGCGACATACGATTCAACAATTCTTCTGTCAATACACCATCTCCTGCTCCGAGTTCAATGATAACTTTGGCATTGATGAAGTCTATCGGTAACATCATTTCACGTACCAAATATTTTGAACTGCGAGCAACTGCCCCCGTCGTGCGTAGGTTTCTAAGGCTCTCTTTTAAAAAATCAAAATGATTCATCTCTTCATTTTAGTGAATTTTCGCTTACAATCTGCAAAGATATTAAGCTACGGCGAAAATGTTAGAAACAAGAGGTATTTCATACGTTAATGTCTCTAATGATTGATAATATATAAAACAAATATTATCCTCAACTTGTTTTTCAAGCGTCATCCCCCCCCTCAGTAAAAAAAGATAAAATAAAGGGTTACGTATCAAAAATTAAAAATAGCGTCTAATAAACAAGTTATTTACAAGGCTCTTTATTAATTTTGCATTCAAAATAATTAAAACAAAACTAAAATTTTTATGGCAACGAATTTACTCGATATTGCAAAAGGTCATTTTACAGATATTGCCATCGCAAAAGCAGCCAGTTTTTTGGGAGAAAACAACCAGTCCATTTACAAAGCTATGAGCTACATTCTGCCATCGCTTATTAGCGCCATGGCAAATAAATCAGATAGCAGCGAAGGGGTCAATGAACTCGTGCAACACCTCAAAGTCAGTAGCAAAATGGATATGTCTATTTCTCTCAATAAACTCATGGGCGGTGGAACAGAAACACAAAACTT
>JANMJN010000405.1:0-1918 GCA_031371355.1 Saprospiraceae bacterium | reverse complement strand
GATGAATTTGAAATTGCGCCGTTTCCTGACCAAGCGGACTATGTGCGGGTGTCGCTTTTTACGAATCAATTTATAAGGACAAACAATGTGTCGTTTGCCCAAAGCTTGCGTTTTGAACCGAAGCGTTTGTGGGGCAAGGATACAGCGGGTTTGACATCGTTTTTTAAGCGTTTTTCAACGGCTTCTAATGTTCAGATTTCCCGAAGGGTTAAAAATATTTCAAAGGCAGAAAATAGGGAGGGGGTCACTCAATGGAATCCGTTTCAATTGGATATTCCAGACCCGATTCTCATTGGTTTAAATTTGACGATGCGTAACTCCTTGTATTTCAACCGAAATTCTTCTGTTTGGGATTTAGAATTTGGGCATATTTCAAGTCGCAACCGTTTTGTGGTTGTAACAGGTTTTGAAGAACGTGGACGTAGCGAGTTGTATTTTAGAAATCGTTGGTTGATTTCAAGGCATTTTACATTGCTCAATTATGTATCAAAAGGCAGGCAAAGTAATCAAAGTGAAGCGTTTAGGACAAGAGATTATGACATTTCACAATGGAAAATCGAGCCGCAACTGACTTGGCAAATTGGGAACGATTTTAGATTAGCGTTTCAATACAAGTTCAGAAATGGCTCAAATACGCTGAAAACGAACGGTGAAACAATCAAAACGAATGATATTTCGACTGAAGCGACATTAAATCGCTCTGTAAATGGTCAGTTTCGCGCCAAAGTAGGTTTTGTGAAAATAGATTATGTGGGCGAAAAAAAATACGCCTATTGAATTTGCGATGCTTGAAGGATTACAAAATGGACGAAATTTTATTTGGAACATAAGTTTTGACCAATCTGTGTCTAAAAACATTTTGTTATCCTTGAGTTATGACGGTAGAAAGACAGGCGAGTCGCGCATCATTCATGTTGGTAGGGCGCAAGTGAGAGCGAATTTTTAAACCATTCTGAATATAAAATTCAAAAATAATTATATTTATTTCTAGTATTTATCGTTTTTTTAGACGAAATTTGTATTTTTTGAAGAAGAATCTTATAAATCTTTATCCAATGAACAAATTTATTTACATCGTATTTGGCATCACAGTTATGCTTTATGCTTGTCAACATGAAAGTCTTTTAACCAATGACGACACACTTAGGAACGTCATTGCCTCAACTGCAACTTCTGAGCGTATAGATGAATACATCCAGCCAGACGGCAAAGACCTGAGTAAAATTCCAAACCAAGACGTTAAAAACCCACTGACGCCCGACAAAGTAGCTTTGGGCAAAATGCTTTTCTTTGAACCAGGGATTGGTTTGCTTGGTAAAAACCCTATTTTAAAACAAGCCTACTCTTGTTCTTCTTGCCACGTACCAAATATGGGTTTTACAGCGGGTCGTCTTCAAGGCATTGCGGACGGCGGTATTGGCTTTGGCAATAACGGCGAAGGGCGTTTCAAAAGCACTTATTACGTCGGTGACGATGTGGATGCACAGGGCGCACGACCGCTACCGATGCTCAATTTAGCATTTGTCACGAATGCACTTTGGGCGGGTTCGTTTGGTTCTTTTGGGACGAATGTCGGTACCGAAAATGTTTGGCACAATGACACCTTGACAGAAGTAAATTTTAAGGGTCTGCAAGGTTTGGAGGCTAATAATATTCGTGCTTTACAAGTGCATCGACAAATAATGGACAGTACGATTGCTAAAACATTGGGGTATAAACCATTGTTTGACAAAGCTTTTCCAGAAATTCCTGAAACGGAACGCTATACTTTGACGACGACGGCGTTTGCGATTGCAGCTTATTTCCGCACCATTTTAACCAATGAAGCACCTTTTCAACGTTGGCTCAAAGGGGAACAAAATGCGATGACCGAACCTCAAAAACGCGGTGCCATGGTGTTTTTTACCAAAGGCGGTTG
>JANMJN010000400.1:0-1964 GCA_031371355.1 Saprospiraceae bacterium | reverse complement strand
CATGAATTTGTCTTGCGACAATTCAACAATCGTCGAGGCATGACATTCTGCAAAAGGCGGTTTTTGCATGATGTTTTCGCTTTTGATTAATATGGTTTTTTGTGTAAAACCAAAGTTCAGCAAAGCGGTCAAACACATAAGTAAATAGATTCTTTTCTTCATCTTGTTTTTTGTTTTAACACATACGAGCCACATAGAGTACATAGCTTTTTATTTTGTCATCCTAAAAGGAACTAAAAAAGCTATGTACCCTATGTGGCTATGTGTTTATTTTATTCAATTTCAAAAACATATTTGCCCGAAACCAACCGCAATTGATATGTATTGTCTTTACTAACAGGCAATAACTGTTGATTTTGCTTGATTTTTTGACCATTTTTTAAGTTAAGCCACAGCGTCGCCGTTGCATTCGGTGGGATAGTGACTTGATAAATCACTTGACCATTTTCTTTTTTCCAAGCTGATTCTATTTTGCCTGTTGGCGCATTAAAAGACGCTTCAAATGCGTTCAATCCATCCACAAAATGCGGCGCCAGCAAAATATTTTTGAAACCGACATTTTCGGGGTCGGGTTTAATGCCGCCCAAACCTTTGTAGAGCCATGCACCAATCTCACCGAACATAATATGATTCATGGAAATGTCGGATTTGGCATCAATGGGCCAGTTTTCATACAGTGTTGTTGCGCCATTGACAATCCACCAACCCCATGACGGGTAGGTTTCTTGGGCAGCGAGTTGATAGGCTAAATCGGCGTAACCATTTTCACTCAAAGCATTCAAAATGGCTTTTGTGCCAAGCAAACCTACGTCTAAATGATTGCCGTCTGCTGCTACTCTTTTTGCAAGATTTGAAGCGACCATACTTTTAAATTCATCAGGTACAAGCCCCCAAAACAAAGGCACACTCAACTCCGTTTGCAAGCCAGAACCATAAATACCTTTCGTTTTGTCAAGATATTTGGCATTAAAAGCCGCTTTGATTTTGTCTGCTAATTTAGAATATTGCTCAAAATCAGTAGTTTTTCCTAAGAGTTTCGCTGTTTCTGCTAATATTTGAACATCTGCAAAGTAATACGCCGTTGAAGTCAACTCGACAGGCGATTTTGATTTGACTGGTACCCAATCGCCTAAACCCCAATTCGTCAAGCCATTGGGCGCAATGTATGTGATGTGGTCAACATAGCGTTTTATGTTGTCGTAACAATCCATCAAAGGCTTTTTGTCGCCATAAAACTGATAGAGTTGCCACGGAATTATCGCAATCGTACTCGTCCAATCGGGTCCATTTGCCCACTCATAACCCCAACCGCTTGACGGAATAATAGCGGGCAAAACACCATTCGCTTGCTGTTCGTCGCAGTGGTCGGCGAGCCATTTTTCATAAATTGTAAAACCGTCGAAGTTGTATAAGCCCGTTTCAATGGCAATTTGAGCATCGCCTGTCCAACCATTTTTTTCACGCTGCGGGCAATCCGTTGGATAACCAAAGAGGTTGGACAAATAGGCGTTGTTCGTCGCTGACCAAATTTTATTGATCGTGGGATTTGATGACTGAATATGACCAATCGTCGGCACATCGCTGTGCATAAAATAGCCCGTCAAACGCTCTTTTTTGAGTTCAATGGCTTGGTCACTGGTCACTTCGACGTATTGAAAACCTTTGTAATTGAATTTGGGCATAAACGTCTCTTCGCCTTTACCACTTAAAATAAAAATATCGGTTTGAAAAGGGTCGGAATCGTCTGTTGGACGATAATGCACATCAATATTGGACAAGTCAACGTGTCCATTTTCATACAATCTTTCGCCGTGTTTGAGCTTGATAATCGTGCCCTCTGCGCCTCGAACCGTGATTTTACTAACACCAGCAATGTTTCTACCTAAGTCAAAAACGGCATTTTTGTCACTGAATATTTTTATGTTTTTTGTAGGAATGGCTTCGACATTTCGAATCGGGTGCAT
>JANMJN010000373.1:0-2453 GCA_031371355.1 Saprospiraceae bacterium | reverse complement strand
TCTATCGTTTTAGCCCCCTCAGTACCTTTCACTTTTGACCAATATAAACCCTTATGTTCAAAAATAACGCAAGGATTTGGGTCATAATAAGCCGCTTTGAGCAAGCCTTTTAAGTCTGCGCCATTGCTCGGGTAAGCGATTTTTAGACCTCGAATCGCAGTAATCAGAGTCTCAACACTGCTCGAATGATAGGGACCACCACTGCCATATGCCCCAATTGGCACACGTAACACCATCGAAACAGGGAATTTACCATTCGACAAATAACAGGAACGGCTGACTTCGCTGAATAATTGATTGATGCCTGGAAAGATATAATCTGCAAATTGCACTTCCACAATAGGTTTCAAACCGACAGCTGACATGCCTACGGTCGAACCAATAACAAACGCTTCTTGAATGGGCGTATTAAAAACCCTTTCATCGCCAAATTTCTCTGCCAAAGTTGCTGCTTCGCGGAAAACACCGCCGAGACGACGTCCTACGTCTTGCCCATAAAATAAACATTCTTTGTGCTTATTCATCAACTCCTCAATCGCATGAAGGGCAGCATCTACCATAACGACTTCCGATTTGAGATTTGGTGTTCTGTTACCGCGTTCCTCTGTTATCGGTGTGGGTGCAAAATCATGGGTCAACAAATCCTCTGGTGTAGGATCGGCAGCGGCTTTTGCTATTTCGAAATCGTTGATAACCAATGTTTTAACTTCGTTATCAATGTCCTGAAGATCCCCCTCAGTAAAACCTGATTCGAGCATCAATTGGCGGAGACGCGGGTAAGGGTCGCGTGAAAAATGCTCTTCTAAATCATCTCGATACCATTCTTTGCGAACGCCCGATGTGTGATGCGTTAATAATGGTACTTTGGCATGAATCAAAAATGGTCGTCTTTCACGCCTTATGATGTCTATGACTTCATTAAAAGTATTATAACATTCCTCAAAATCTGCTCCGTCTATACGTCTTGTTTCCAAACCGTTGAAGCCTTGTGCATAGAAAGCAGCGTCTTGCGCGCGGGTTTCGGCGGCATTTGCCGAAATATCCCAACCATTGTCTTGCACCAAATACAAAATGGGTAATTTTTTCAAAACGGCCATTTGAAAAGCTTCTGAAACCTCCCCCTCAGTAATGGAGGCATCGCCGAAGGAACAAACAACAATAGGTTTTTCTTCGTCTTCTGCATCACTCAATCCTACGGCTTCTTTGTAAGCAATACCCATCGCTGCGCCTGTCATCGGTATCGCTTGCATACCCGTTGCCGCGGAAAGGTGTGGAATCGTTGGTTTGTCCACATCGTTCAAACTTGTATGACAATAATATTGGCGACCGCCCGAAAAAGGGTCGTCTCGTTTTGCCATCAATTGCAGCATCATATCCAAAGGCGTAGAGCCAATCGAGAGCATCATTGCATCGTCTCGATAGTAAGGTCCAAGTACATCTTGCGGCAGCAATTGCATACCCAAAGCCACTTGAACGGCTTCATGCCCCCGTGACACAGCATGAACGTATTTGGAGACAAAACGGAAGTTTTCTTCATACGTCTCTGCCATCGTTTTAGCGGTGACGACGAGGTAATACCCCCTCAGTAAAACGTCTGTGGAAATGGGCTTAGACGAGGATTGGGTTTCTAATTCGGTTGACAACATCAATTTTAATAATTTGGTTAGGTGATTTCAAAATACTTTCGATAAGTTAGCCTATTGAGGGCAAAAGTAGATTTTTGAAGTGAATAAATCAATTTTTATCTTGAAGTGCAAAAAAATGCCCTACTGAAATAATATTCAGCAGGGCAGTAGTAAAAAAGGCTTCAAAAATAATTAGTCGTTAGTTTTTAACAACTTTTTCTGTAAATAAAGTATGGAGATTGTTCTTCAATTGTATAAAATAGATGCCATTAGGCAAGTTGTTTACTGACATATTCACTTGATTTGACCCCCTCAGTATTTCCGTCTTTTTCGAGACAATTGGGCGACCTAAGAGGTCTAAGATGACAACTTGCGCATCAAATCCTTCGTTGCTGTCAAAAACCAAATTCACGGCATCGCTTATCGGATTGGGGAATACTTTGACGGAAAGTTGCTCGCCATTGAGTTCAAAAGTCGCGTTGGCGAGACATTCTTGAACCAAATCAGGGGCTGCTTGACCGCGAATTTCACCGTTCGGATTGGCAGTTGTATGGAAGTTGAAATACGTCAAACCATTGATCATGGAGTCCACAAGCGTGGGAACACTTGTTACATTAAAAGCGCCTCTTGCCGCATTGCCACTCAGTATAGTTGCAAAACTAATAACGACAGGTCCTGCGACACCTTTTGGACCTTTGTGAATGTGCGCACCCGTTGCATTAGAACTTAAACCGTTGGTAACAGCATCCAATAAAAGGCTGGTTTTATCACGTGATATGGACATAAAACCTGCACCCGAAGCCGTCGTGGTAACAGCAGGCGTTTCTT
>JANMJN010000311.1:0-1640 GCA_031371355.1 Saprospiraceae bacterium | reverse complement strand
GTTCAGACGAGACGACAAAATGCTCAATTTCACCTTATTCGTCGTGATGGGGGCAAATCGCAGAATACGTTTATAACCCACCGTCGTACCCCTCAGTATCTCTTTCCAATTGCCTTTATCCCAATATTCTAACTTAAAATCCTCAATGCGTTGTCCAATTCTAATGTTTTCTTGTAATTGCAAGACATCAAAAGTTTTGAGGCTATTTAAAGCGAATTCAATAACAGTCGTCGTGTCCTGTCCTTTTGTTGTAAAATGGGTTGCATTGTTGCTATCCATTAAATTTTTGATATTCACGCCATTGGTAGCCTTCACTTGTGCGCCTTTTGCCAAATTTGTCTTAAATGTTTCATCCAACAACTTGCGCCAAGCTAAGAGGTTTTTGACATCATTCTCCTGTATCAAACCCCGTTTATCAGGTGGAATATTGAGCAATAACAAACTGTTGCGTCCAACGGAACTACAATAAATATCGAACAATTTTTCAGGCGTTTTCACGCGTTCGTCTTCTTCAGGATGATAGAACCAACCTGGACGAATGGAGACATCGGTTTCAGAAGGATACCAAACCAGACCTTTTGCGTCCATAATTTTAGGACGACTTGCCAAATCTGAATTGGTCATATCACCCATGGGCGCAAACGTGATGTCCGTTTGAGAACCTTTTTCGATGCTGCCTTGCAATTGGGCATCAATCGGCATCACACTCCACTCCGTCTCTCTGCCATAACCCGATTCTGTGCCGACCCAACGAACATCGGGACCCATGATGGCAATCGTTGCCGTCGGTTGCAGTTTTCTGATGTGTTTATACCATCTTTCAAAATCATAAACCTGCTTTTTGCCGTTGGGTCCTTCGCCATTCGCACCGTCAAACCACACTTCGTCAATACGCCCATAATTGGTCAATAATTCGGTTAATTGATTGATAAAATAGTCGTTATAAGCCTCAGTGCCATACATCGGGGCATTTCTGTCCCACGGCGAGAGATAGACACCGAAGCCAATACCGTATTTTTTACAAGCCTCCGATACCTCTTTCATCACATCGCCTTTGCCGTCTTTCCAAGGGCTACTTTTGACTGAATGATTTGTGTATTGGCTTTGCCATAAGCAAAAGCCATCGTGGTGTTTAGCGGTCAAAATGACTTGTTTGATACCTGCTTTTTTGCACGTACTGACCCATTGTTCGGCATCTAAATCGGTGGGGTTGAATGCTTTAGGGTCTTCGTCCCCTTTGCCCCATTCTCGGTTTGTGTAGGTGTTGATCCCAAAATGAAAGAACGCCGTCAACTCCAATTCTTGCCAACGCAGCTGTCTTACTGAGGGGGTGACATTTGCTGCTTTTTTGATGATGTCTTTTGGGCTGTCGGTTGGCAAAATGGGTGTGTAGTTTTGAGCATTTAAGGTTGTTACAAAGCTCAAAACGCTGAAAACAAATATTGCCCTAACGTCGGCGAGGTTTTGAACCTCGCCGACGTTTAATCGAAAAAGAAGTGTTAATCTTAGTAAAAATGTTTTTTTCATTGTTATTTTTTTTACAAAACACCCACAACCTGATACGTCCAAGCATAAGCGCAAGGCACAGTATTCGGATTAACTTGTGGCGCAAAAATGGTTAAGGTATTGTTTTTATGCGT
>JANMJN010000263.1:0-2605 GCA_031371355.1 Saprospiraceae bacterium | reverse complement strand
TATCACATTGTTTTGCGGACCATCTACGCTGATGAGGATGCCATGCGTTTTCATACGATTCGCCAAATAAGCCGTTTTGTCAGTGGCAGGTATTTTTCCTTTTTCGACCAATTCAAAACCTAAAAAGAATCCTTCACCACGAACATCGCCAATTATAGGAAATTCAGTTTGCAATTTAAACAATTCTGACTTCAAATACAAGCCTATTTCAAGGGCATTCTCTTGCAAATGCTCTTCTTTTATCACTTTTAAGACTGCTAAACCTATCGCAGCCGAAACAGGATTGCCACCAAATGTATTGAAATATTCCATACCATTGGCAAAAGCCACCGCAACGGCTTCCGTACACGCCACCGCCGCCAAAGGATGCCCATTACCAATCGGTTTGCCCATCGTCACGATGTCGGGTACAACTTCATGGAGTTCAAAACCCCAAAACGTTTTACCGACGCGGCCAAAACCAACTTGCACTTCATCGGCAATACATACGCCACCTGCTTTACGGACAGATGCGTATGCAAGTTGCAGATAATTGTCGGGCAAGTCAATTTGTCCGCCACAACTCACGATGCTTTCAGCAATAAAAGCAGATACGCCCCTACCTTTTGCTTTGATATTTTCAATGGCTTCGTCCACATGTGCCGCATAAAGTGCGCCTGTTTCGCTTTTGTTGCCTTGATACAGACCTCTAAAACTATCAGGCAAGGGGACAATATGTGTGTGTTCAGGCTTGCCTTTACCGCCTTTTCCATCAAATTTGTAAGAACTGATGTTGATACAGCCATTTGTATTGCCATGATAACCGATTTCAAGAGCAATGATGTCTTTTTGACCGGTAACGGCTTGTGCCATACGCATCGCCAATTCATTGGCTTCACTGCCTGAATTGACAAAGTGCAAAACAGACAATTCTTTGGGTAAGGTCGCCACCAATTCTTTAGCAAAATCGAGTATATTTTCGTGTAAATAACGGGTATTGGTGTTCAAAACCGCCATTTGCTGCTGTCCAGCCTTTACTACTGAGGGGTGTTCATGCCCGACATGCGGCACATTATTGACCGTATCCAAATACCGTCTGCCTGTGTCGTCAATCAAATATTGTCGCTCGCCACGTTCAATTTTTAATGGTTTTTCATAAGAAATGCTTAGACTTTTGCCCAAATGTTTTTTTCTGAAAGCCAATAATGCTTCATGTGTGGTTTTTTGCGTAGGTTTAAGTTGTTCATTTTTAAAGAAAACATTAGGATCCGGTGAAATGGACGACCACACATGAATGGTATTTGGCGAAGCCACACCGTTGAAATTGATTTCATAACCCAACAAATCCAAAATGACTTGAAAGTGAAGGTGCGGTGTCCAGTTGCCATTTTCGCTTGGGTTGCCCAATTCGCCAATCTTTTTTCCTTTTTTAAATTTTTTACTGAGGGGTACGTTTTCTACACTCATTTTACTCAAATGACCATAAAGCGTATAAAAAACGCCTTTTTTATCGAATTTGTGTTTCAAAATGATGAGCCCGCCATAGTCTTTATCAGCCATATTAAAGACAGATGCGACCACTTCACCATCAAAAAGAGCATGAATAGGCGTTTTTTCTTTTTGCCAAAAATCAACGCCGAGATGCATCGTTCTGTATTCATATCCATTATTGCCTTCTTTTTCAAAGGCTTTTGTGGCATACAACGGACGGGCTTCTAAATAGCCGCCTGCCAATAAAGCATCGGGGTTTTCAGCTTGCAGTTGATTGATTTTATTTGTAAATGTCGCAGTGTTTTTATATTCGGCATAATTGCCCAAAAACAAACTATCAATACTTAAATCTAATTTATAAATACTTGAAAATGTAACAGTTGGTAATAAATCATGGACACTTAGCTGCTGTGACACTGCCCAATCTTCAAAGGCTTTTTGATGCGGAACAGCCGTAAAACCACACGCCGAACGAAACGAAAAGTGTGCGTACTGAGGGGGTATATTTTTCCATTTGAACAACAAATCCCAAGCGGCTTTTTCGCTAATTAGCAGATATTCATTGTCTGGTTCTTTAATTTTATTGATCGCTGATTTTGTCACACTGATCACCAAACGCATAGCGGTTAAGGTGTAAAGCATAGACAATTCACGCTCTTCCAAAGGAAATTTGCTGTGATAACCCGCCACTATTGGCAAGGCAGCCGCCAATGGGTCAGGTTGTTCCATGATGTTATAAGCCAACGCCACCGCCAAATCATTGATGGTTTGAGTATAAACAGCATCGCCATAATCTATGACCGCCAATACTGAGGGGTCTATCAAATCATCACTGACGATGATATTATTGTCATTGGCATCATTGTGAATAACAGACTTTCTGAGCGTTTTATACTCATTTTGAAAATCAATAAATTGATTTGAATAAAAAGTCAAATACGTTCTTTGTTTATAATTGAAAAGGTGTAAATATTCGGAAACCCAAGACGCTTGTGCAATGTCCCATTGGAAAGGACGAGATGCATAAGGGTGCGAAAAATCGCTTAAAACTTGTGTAATTTCACCACATTTTTCTCCCAAACTAAATCTTAAATCATCTAATTGCGGGTTGACTGTTGATAATAAACGACCAGAA
>JANMJN010000260.1:0-1869 GCA_031371355.1 Saprospiraceae bacterium | reverse complement strand
GCGTGACGACTTTGTCGCCTCCAAGTGCTTCGAAGTGAAAGGCGTTGTCCACGCGGGTCATTTCGACGGACATTGTTTTGTATGTTTTTTCTGTTGTCATTTTTTTATTAAGTATTTTTTTTCTTGGAAATCCAAAACTCGTGGTTTTTATCAAGAAAAACAATGTGAAAGATGTTGTCTTCGAAATGCCCGATGATACATTCTTTACCTTGAATGTGCATAGTTGCCCATTTTACACCGTCTGGTACATGTTTCGGGTGTTTAAAACCAGAATCAGGTGGAAAGTCAACTTTTGTATAAGGTTTTATTATTTGTTGATTCGTAATTTGCCCAATGGTTAAATGAGAGATACCTAATTCTACTTTGGCACTTTAGTTTTTTGAAAAAAGTATCTAAAAAATGCTACCTTGTTGAATGAAACTGTATGATGAACAAGCAATAATTGACTATTTGAAAGACTTTAAAGAGCTATTTGTATGTCACAAGACAAACAATATAGTTAAATGTGGACAGTTTATATCAGGACTTCTTCACGAATGCAAAAGTAATATAGAACGGATGGTAGAGCGCGTACCTGAAAGTGACTATGACCAGTTACATCATTTTATCAGTGAATCGCCATGGGATTCCTTAGCTGTTATGGACTCTGTGGCAAAAAAAGTACAAGCCACCTTAACGCTGATGCCAATTGTTGGTGATACAGCCACTTCAATAGGTCTGATATTAGACGAAAGTGGCTGGGAAAAGTCTGGCAAAAAGAGTGTTGGTGTTAGTCGTCAATACATTGGACAAGTCGGCAAAGTTGCCAATGGTCAAATAGGCGTATTTGCCTCACTGTGCAATGGCGAACAAGTCGGATTAGTTCAAGGGCGCTTGTATTTGCCACAAGAATGGGTCAATGATAAAGCTCGTTGTACAAAAGCAGGTATTCCTGTTGAAGAACAGATTTATCAAACAAAACCAGAATTAGCTGTCAAAATACTAAAAACTTTACCCGCATCAGTGACTTATGATTGGGTTGGAGGGGATTGTATTTACGGCAATTCATTGGTACTTAGGCAGTATTTATATGACCAAAAACAAGCCTTTGTCCTTGATGTGGGTGAAGAATTGGGGGTTTACTTAACGCAACCTCAATTATACATTCCAACAAAAAAAGACGGCAGAGGCAGAACGCCGACTCGGTATGTTTGTGATGATAAACCTGTGTTAATCAAGGATTTAATGAAACAAATTCCTGAAGAAAAATGGCAAACGATTACTCATCGGTACGGTACAAAAGGTCCTTTAACGCGAAAAGCCGCAATCATGGACGTTTATATCTGGAAAACGGAACGTGAAACAGATATGGAAGCTGTCCAGCTCATTATTAGTACTGAAACAGATGGTTCTGAAATAAAATACAGCTTATGTTACAACGTAGAAGGCAAAATGGCTCTCGAAGTCGCCCTTTTTCGCCAAATGCAACGCTATTGGATAGAAAGAGCCTTTCAAAATGTCAAAGAACAACTCGGTTTACACCAATATCAAGTAAGGTCTTGGAAAGCTTGGTATCATCATATCGCTTTAACTCTAATGGCTTTGCATTTTGTTTTACAAATCCAAAAGAACAATAAAGAAGAAATGCCGTTACTTTCTGTACCCGATATTAAACTTATTTTTGCTAAAAAATTACTCAACAAACTCAATTCTGATGAAGGACTTTTGAATGCTTTAAATATCAGACATCTCAAAAGACAGTATGATATTGACCTCCATTCTAAAGTGCCAAAGTAGAATTAATCTATTTTAAAATAATAAAGAAAGTCAAATGGCTGTTTCCTTATTAGGAAGCAGCCATTTGTGTTTACAATAGGCTTAAAACCAAAT
>JANMJN010001167.1:0-7166 GCA_031371355.1 Saprospiraceae bacterium | reverse complement strand
TATGCCTTGAAAAATATAGATGTCAATACAGAATATAAGGATATAAATTAAAAACATTATGAGACATTTTAAATTATCGTTGTGAAGCACATTGCAGTTAACACATTGACGAATGAATCAAAGAGATATTTTAACGTCACGTTGAAGTCTTAATAAGAAAATAAAGAACTTGATATACATTCAAAGCGGGTTTAGTTTTTCAAATTTAAAATGAACCCCCTCAGTATATCGTCTCCCGACAATAGATTGGTAAACCCATGAAGGGTTTGAACTTCTTTATTTTCTTGAAAAATATAGACCGTTTCATTTTCCAAATCAATGAGCCAACCCAACCTTGCACCGTTGTTGAGGTACTCCTGCATACGAGCACGTGCCAACGAAAGGCTTTCCGACTCGGTCAAATATTCGATAAAAAAATCAGGCACATGCTCAATCAGATGCTCAATTTGAGCTGCCATTTTCACATTTTTCACCCAAGATACTGAGGGGTGTCGAATCGCACCGTTGCGAAATACAAACCCGATGCGCGATGTCAAGACCGCTCCATCTTCACTGTTTTCATTCCATTCTTCTAATTTTTGGACGATGTGATTCGTTAAAGACGTGTAGCGGAGGCGCAAAGGCGTTTTCAATACAACCGTCCCATTGGCGTTGAGTTCACACTGAAGGTTGCGGTTGAGTTGGCTAAATTCAAGCAACTCAGCTGGTGACATGCGTTTCAAAGGTTGAAAAGTAATCGTAGGCATCTTCGGGCAATTTTTATGCAAAAGTAAAAATCATGAAGGAACAAAAGGCATTTGAGTTCACAACAGGAGTACTTTTTTCGTTTAGTCCTTGTCATTTTCCCAAAAAAGGACATAAGTATGCGCCTATATTGCTATGTGTTAAATAATTACAAAAAAGAACATTGAACGATTTTGATTTCTATACCTTTGCGGCGTTTTAGGGGTGTTTTTATGTTTATACAACATCTCCTTGATCGTTTTGGTTATTTTTTTACCAATTTTTTTAAAAATAAAACTATGATTTTTTCGAAATCACATTTATGGGCAATACTATTTGCTTGTACTTTTATCCTTGCTTCATGCGATAAAGGCGATGAAAAGCCTTCAGAGTTGTATCAAACAGGCGTTTTTATCACAAATGAAGGACCGTTTGGTAGCGGAACAGGTACAGTGAGTTATTACGACCGGGATGCAGATATTAACAAAAACGATATTTATGGTACTGCTAATAGCGGCGCTGCAATTGGCAATGTGCTACAATCCATGAATTTGTACAGTGGTAAAGCTTATTTAATTGTCAATAACGCCAATAAAATGGTTGTTGCCAATTCAAAAACTTTTGCAAGTGAAAGCACGCTTGCCACTGGGTTGACACTGCCGCGTTATTTTTTACCGATTGATGTCAATCGTGCTTATATTACACAATGGGGAACAGATAGTGCCACGAGCGGCATCGTTGTATATGATTATGCAACAAAGACGATTGCGAAGACGATACCAACAGGCAAAGGAGCTGACCGAATGATTCGGAATGCGACAAGTGGTGCGATTTGGGTATTGAATAGCGGTGGCTTGGGTAAAGATTCTACTGTAACCATCGTCAATAGTTTAGCGGACTCTGTTTTACAAAAGATTAAAGTCGGTTTAGGTCCAAACAGCATCGTTCAAGATGCCAATGGTGATATGTGGGTTTTATGCTATGGCGAATATCAAAAAAGCAGTGGTAAATTGGTTAAAATTCGAAATAGTACTGTTGAATATTCGTTTGATGTGCCTTATGGTGCATCCAATCTTATTGCAGATAAATCTAAAACAACATTGTATTTTATTGCCAATAATCAAATTTATTCTAAGGATTTGCTTAATTTCGGCGCAAGTGCCCCCTCAGTATTTTTGAAACCTACGGGTGCTACTGCACTTTATGGTTTGGGTTTTGACCCTAAAACAAACTTATTATGGTGCGGTGATGCTTTTGATTTCAAACAATCTGGCGTTGTATATATTATTGACCCTACAACAAAAACTGAAAAGAAAAAACTAACGGTTGGTGTCGCACCAAATGGCTTTATTTTCCAATAGTTTTAAAGTGGTATCGGATTTTTAAGTAATATCCGATACCACTCTTATTTGATAAAAATTTGTGCAAGACTAAAAAAAGGATCTAATATTTTTCGGATTTCGACAAAAAATGGTTTAAAGCTCATTTTTTATTTTCGATTTCTAATTTTTTCAATTAAAAGAACCAAAGCAAACAAAAAGAAACAAATTTGGTTTTTTATCAAAAATAATACTGCCTTTTTACGCATTATAGAAATATAATTTCACAAAATGTTAATTTTTTAAAACCAAACTATAACTAAAAAGATGTATTTTGGTTAAATATTTGTTAAAAAGGAAAGAAAAAGGAATAAGCATGTTGCACCTCTCGGATATTTGGCTTTATCTTTGACCTAATAAATAGTCGCAAGACAAACTTTCCATTTTCTAGAAACTTAATATTTCATAACAAAAATTTCATTGCCTATAGATAGTAGCTTCTACATTAAATAATTACGAGTATTCCTTCACAAGTCTGATAAATTATTTACAGTATGCAAGCTACGCACACAGCTCAACTCGCAGATCAAGAGTTGATAGACCTTTACCTCAACGGCAATGAGAAAGCATTCGAGATTTTACTTCGCCGCCACAAAGCACGTATTTATACGTCAATTTACATCTTCTGTAAAGATTCACAGTTGGCGGAAGATATTTTCCAAGAAGTCTTTATCAAAATCATCAATACACTCCGTTCAGGTCGTTACAACCACGAAGGTAAATTCCTTCAATGGGCTTTACGAATCGCACATAACCTTTGCGTGGATTATTTCCGCCGCGACAAACGTCGTCCAACCGTTGGACAAACCGATGAGTATGATATTTTCAATGTCATAAGCTTATCTGACGAAAGCCCAGAACAAAGCATCATGCGCAGTCAAGTTCACGAACGCATCCGCCATTTGGTTGATTCTTTGCCTAATGAACAACGTGAAGTCGTTGTTTTACGCCATTATGCTGATATGAGTTTCAAAGAAATCGCTTCTTTGACACGTGTCAGCATTAACACGGCTTTGGGTCGTATGCGTTACGCGCTTATCAATATGCGCCGTATGGTAGAAGAAAAAGATTTGATTCTACAATAAAGAAATTTTCATACATTCTAAGTTTTACTGAGGGGTTACATTCACTTTCAAAAAGCGCATGTTTAACCCCTCCGTTGTTTATTAAAAAAAAATATGATTGATAATAGTTTGAAACAGAAAGAAATAGCGACTCCATTCGATTGTTTTACCCGATTTGAAGAATCCATTGATGGCTACACTTTGCCCGAGCGATTTACTTTCCCTTTCTATTACGAGCCACATCCGTTGAGCCTATTTGCTGCAAAAGAATTACAATCCTATATCGAAAACCACATTGAAGCTCAGCATGAATTTGGTTTTGAAAATGACAAATCAGGCATTGGCAAAATGTTTGGCGTTTTGGTCGTTCAAAATCAACAACAGGAATTGGGCTATTTGGCTGCTTTTTCAGGTAAATTGGCAGGTAAAAATCACCACAACCGATTTGTACCTCCTGTTTTTGATATATTAGTAGAAGATGGTTTCTATAAAATCGGAGAAATAGAAAACTATAAAAACAATTATCGCATAGACGTTTTAGAAACAGATGCACATTTTTTAGACCTCAAAAATCAACTCAAAACCTATGAAAAACAAGCAGAAATAGAGTTAACACAACTCAGAAAAGAAAGAAAAGAAGCTAAAGCTGAACGGGATATTCGTCGGCAACAAGGTAGCGAAACACTTTCTGCAACCGATTTTGAAATCTTTACGGCAGAATTGAATAAGGAAAGTGTGCATTATTTTTACCAATTGAAAGACTTAGATCGGTCGTGGAAACGTCAAATTGCAGTCATTCAAGAGCAACTCGAACCTTTTCAAAAAGAGATAAAAACCTTAAAAGAAGCCCGTAAAAACAAGTCAAAGGCATTGCAGCAAAAGCTGTTTGAACACTATACTTTTCTCAATAAAAATTGTGAAACCAAAAGTTTATTCGATATTTTCTCCATTACAGTTGACGATGAAAATCCAGATAATATCGGGAAAGAAATCATTCCCCCTTCGGGTGCAGGCGAATGTGCTGCGCCTAAACTGTTGCAATATGCGTTTTTGAATCAACTGAAACCCATCGCACTGGCAGAATTTTGGTGGGGACAATCGCCCAATTCTGAAATCCGAAAACATGGGCATTTTTATCCCGCTTGCAAAGGCAAATGTGAACCCATTTTGTCGCACATGCTCGAAGGTATCGACATGGATGAAAACCCGTTGCACATCAACCCCGCCGAAGGCAAGGAGCTCGAAACCGTTTATGAAGACGATTTTTTATTAGTGATTAACAAACCTGCTGATTTTTTTTCAGTGCCAGGTATAAACATAGAAGATTCCGTTGCGAGCCGCCTAAAGCAAAAATATCCTGAAGCAACCGGTCCCATAACAGTCCACCGATTAGATGCTGCGACTTCGGGTTTGATGTTGATAGCCAAAACAAAAGAAGTGCATCAAAACCTTCAAAACCAATTTATTAAACGTAAAATAAAAAAACGATATACAGCTCTTTTAGAAGGCATTGTCGAACAAGATGAAGGATTTATTGACCTTCCTATACGTGTTGACTTAGACGACAGACCCCGTCAATTGGTCTGTTATGAATATGGCAAACCCGCCCAAACGAAGTGGAAAGTCGTGAGTCGAACAGATAAACAGACACGCATTCATTTTTTTCCGATTACAGGTCGTACACATCAATTGCGCGTTCATGCGTCGCATCCACTCGGTTTAAACCTTGCGATTGTTGGCGATGATTTGTATGGTAATAAAGCAGATAGGTTGTATCTTCATGCTGCTTATTTGGAATTTATACATCCTGTGAGTCAAGAGGTGATGAAGATTGAGGTAGAGGCGGCATTTTAGAAGTTCATTTATACAATTGATACCCCCTCAGTAAAAAAGCCAATAGCACATTTCGGTAGCAAACCTTTAAGCCATTCTTTTTCTACAGAGCCTAATTTTTTTAAAAACATCATTCATTTTATTATCAAAAAATGCTTATTTTTGTTCTTAAATATCAATAAATCAACATAATAGAAGCGCATGACAACTTTACTGAAAGTGCATTTGGCTGATTTGACGAGTCAATTTATTCACGATTTAAGTCAAAAATTCGATACTTCTACGGAGTTTGAAATTCGGGTGTCGAAAAAAAAGCAAAAACAAGAACTGTTTTCAGACGCAGAATTTTGGCAAATTTTGTCTGCCTTAGATTGGTCTAAGACAACCGCAAAAGACATTCTCGCCCCTGCCGTCAAACAGCTTGCCGATATGCCCGTTGTCAATATTTATCTATTTGCGGACAAATTAGCCCAAAAACTCTATCAATTGGATACAAAAGCACACGGTACAGCCTATCTTGCAAACGAAGAAGACGGTTATTTATCGGTAGATGATTTTCTATATGTGCGGTGTGCGGTCGTTGCCGAAGGGAAGACTTATTTTGAGCATATTCTGAAAACACCCTCTGAATTGTCGAATGAAATATCTTTTGAACCGTTGCTCAATTTGGCAGACCACGCTTACACACTCAAAACAGGCAAACCATTTGACTATCATGCGACAGTCAACTATGAAACTTATAGCAACAAAAAAGGTTGGCAATAAAAATGTTGCATAAAAACTCTTATCGCAATCCACTTCCGCATCATCTGTATCAAATTATTGACAAAATAGACGATGATATATTCAAATATGGTATCAGTTGTGAGCCTATTGGACTTGACGGCATGTCTGATAGAATGAGAAAACAAGTAAATCTCTTTAACCTTATTGATAATTGGGAGCGTTTTTTTGCCGTTATTATCCTTTATGATATTGGCGGAAAAACTGAAGCAAAACAGATTGAGACGGAATATATTCGTATGTATGAATTAAAAAATGGACGTAAACCGCGTGGGAATATTAGGTATTAATGGATTGATTTTGACACTCATAAAACACAAACCGCTTTGAAATGGATGATTTCAAGGCGGTTTTTCGTTTTTTACTGTGGGGGCTTAAAACCCAATCGCACAATTCGGTAGCAAACCTTTAAACCGTTCTTGTTCTGCATCAGAAAAAAGTTATAGACCAGATTCAGTTCAGTTAAATTCATCAACTGCGTGTTCATGCGTCGCATCCACTCGGTTTAAACCTTGCCATTGTTGGCGATGATTTGTATGGCAATAAAGCAGAAAGACTGTTTCTACACGCCGCTTATTTGGAATTTACACATCCTGTTAGTCAAGAGGTGATGAAGATTGAGGTAGAGGCGGCGTTTTAGAAGTTCATTTAGACACTTGATACCCCTAAGTAAAAAAGCCCATGCGATGTGTTTCGCATGGGCTTTTTGATTTATACCCCCTCAGTAACAGAAGCTTTTTCCATTGTCTTAGGGCTTTAAATTATCAACTCTTTACTTTATTTGTCTTTCTGAAATTTCAATTGGGTAGGCTGAATTTATTTAGAAAATATTTGAGTGTATATACGGATGAAAATGTTGGATACTGCAGGGGGAGGAATCGGACTTATGTTAATTTAGGAACGCATAATTTTTTATATGCATAAAAGCAAATAATAATAATTTTATTATATTTTTGTGAAGATTTTCCTCTATGCCTTTTCGCAATCTTAAGGGAGTATAAATATTCGCAGCAATCTAAAAATAAAATGTATCACACTCAATAATAATAATAAAAGAAAAAAAATTCATGAAATATATTCTTATTTTCATTTTCACATTAATACTTAGCGATAATTCGGTTGCTCAAATATGGAAATCACCTACTCAGATAGGCGGAAACTATTTTAACTCAATAGATACCCCTCTTTTTTTCTCACCACCTAATTTTAATTGTATTAAAATGGTTGATGACAACAATGGTTGGGTAGTAGGCAGTAATGGATTAATCGCCAAAACTTCTGATAAAGGTGTTACATGGAACGATCAAATCTCAAATACAAATGACAATTTATTAGAGTTTACCTTCAAGTCTCCGTCAATTGGCTTTGTAATTGGAGAAGGAGG
>JANMJN010000188.1:0-4519 GCA_031371355.1 Saprospiraceae bacterium | reverse complement strand
GCATTGTATCTATTTCCATAAAATCTTCCGCATATTTCAACCAATAATTCTGCACAAAAGCATTGTGTTGCGGGTGAATGTTATAGGCTTTATAAATGCGTTCATTGGCAAATTCCATAGAAAACCCGTATTCAAAAAGGTTTTTCGTGCTTATTTGCTTTGAAATTTCCATTTTTTGAACCCCTTCGATTTGCTCTAAATCTTTTAAAGCGATAAAAAAGGCTTGTTTCTCTTCCCCTGTTGTGGTGCTTTTAAATTTCAAAAGCCCGGCATGCGAATGTTAGTATTCATTTCAGTTTTCATTAAAATGATGTCATATTTTCGAAAATACTGAGGGGTATCAAAAAGCGCAAATAGAGACAGCTAATTAAAACTGCCTCTATTGCTACGCTAAATGTATGAAAAAACTATCTTAAAATTTATAGCTCAAAGCCAAAAAATAGGCTCTCGCTGGAATTGCAATCGCTTGGTGAAACGCATTTGGATTGGCTGCAATAGCCTGTTTAGTCAATCCTTCCAAGTTTAAGTTGTCGGGGAATGTACCCGGTCCAACCCAGCCCATGACCCCATATTGATTCAACAAGTTATTGACATTAGCACTCAATCTAAACTTCGGCGTAATATCATAACCCATAGACAAATTGAATTGGCTAAAAGCAGGTAATTTAAAAGAATTGGCAAAATTTGCTTGACGTGCGCCCATGTATGACCATGTTAAACCCGCATAAAACTTGCCGTTTGAATATTCAGGTGTAATATTCGCCATTACGTTTGGTAAAGAAGCAATGCCATTACCCGAATTGTCAACCGTTGAGTCAGGTGTCGTTGCGCTACCTGTTGGCAAATGTATCCACGATTTATAAGTCGCCGCTTTTGAGCCTTGTAATGTTACGACACCTCGAATACCAAAATTATCCGAAACTTTATACGTCCCTTCTATCTCCACACCATACGTTTTAAGATTATTATAATACGTTGGAGGATTGTATAATGCCCCTTTAGAATCTGTAAAAGTGACAGCCGTCGGAATATGCGCTAATGAACTGTAAAAAGGCGTGATATTCGTAGAGAATTGTTCTGTTCTCGCTTTAAATCCTGCTTCAAATTGTTGTATAACTTGAACCTCTGGTTTTATATTGGTTTCATTAAAGGTACTTGAAACGTTTTGATAAACTTGGAAACCCGGTGCTTTTTTACCATTCGAATAACGACCGTAAATCGCTATATTGTCCGAAATCTTATAGTTCAAAGCACCCGAAAAAGACACATAGCTCAATGTTTTATCGTATTTATAGGCTGTTCCCAGAACGGCTTTTGTATTGTCATAAAAAGTTAAAGGATTGTTATCTAATCCGCCTGTACCTTCAGGAGCTAATGAACGAACATTGTTTTGTCCATTGATGTTGATATTTTCATAACGCACACCCCAATCAAAAGTCAATTTGTTGTTGATTTCCCATATATGGGCAAAAAACAATGCCTTTTGATTTTGAGTTATCTTTTCAACGGCATATCCTTGGTCAGCACCGACATTCACCACGCCATCTTTATTCGTCACTTGATAGACTGTGCCATTTTTAGGGTCTGTTGGATTCGGATTACCATAAGTTACTTTGATATTGACAGGTTGTGGGTGATTTTCAATCGTCGTTAAAGCAACTCCTTGTGAGCCTTGTATGCCATCATATTTAGAACTACCAATAAAACCGCCAATATTGAAAGTCATGTTTTTAGTTCTTTTACTAAAATTGAACTGGTCTAAAAACTCATTGACTTTGCGATTTTGGTAAATAAGTGGCGTAAAAAACAATGAATTAGGTGCAATTGCATTTCCAGGAGCTGTATTTGCAATAACATGATAATCGAAACCACTGAACGATTTAACAGACATAATACTCTTACCACCTACTGAAATATCATAAGTGCCAGGAATAATTTGTGTTGGCGGATGAAGCGCACCTAAGATAAAATAAGTGACGATATTTTCCATATTAATAGGCGTAACAATACTGAGGGGGGTAAACGCTTCGTTGCTTTTGCTCGAATAACGCATATTATTCGTGAGTTTCCAACCGCTATTACCTAAATTTTGCTCCCAATTCAAACCCACAGATTTGTCTTTTGAGTGCCATAAATCAGACGGATTGTAAGTCAAATTACCTCTATCCAGCAAGGGAGTCGTCACGCTAATAGCAGGAGGCAACACAGAAGACGTATTGTCAAACCCCGTTGCAGGTTTCATGTCCGTATAACCCAAAGTAGGGATACCTTCCGCCGTTAAATTGTGGTCATCTAACATTTTGACCAATAGTTTTAACGAACCTGTGCCATATTTATACAGCAAATTGCCTTTCATTTGACCACCATAATTAGACGCGTAGCCGGGATATTGTGCGCCATCTGACCGACGATAAAAGCCACCAATATTGTAAGTGAGATTTTTACTGAGGGGTCCTCCGAAATTGAGGTCGGCTCTGTAATACGGATTTTTACCATTGCCTTCAAGACCAAAACGGGTTCTTACTTCGCCTTCAAACTTATCGCCACCCGTTTTTGAGATGTAGTTAAAAATACCACCCGGTGCATTTGCGCCCGTAATAGAAGCAGAACCACCCCGCACGGCTTCCAATTTGCCCAAAGTTGCATCTACTCTGGTGAACATATCGGGTGAAAAATCGCCCATAAGCACATTCACAACAGGCAATCCATCTTCTTGCATCGAGACATAATCGTAGCCACTGCCACCATCATTTTTACCCGTTGTTACGCCCCGTGAATTGACGACGTTGCGAATTTCACCCAAAGATGAATTGACATAAATACCCGGTACATTTTTCAACAAATCCGCCGCACTGACGGGTACAAGTTTGTCAATTTGTACAGCACTCAACGAGGTAATCGCAATAGAAGAATTGAGAGCCGTCCGCTTGTCAAAAACACCCGTTACCACCACTTCATCTAAGGCATCGCCTGCTTTTAAGACGATAGACAGATTAGAGCCCTCTACCTTGATTTCTTGATTGGTATAACCGACAAATGAAACAACCAAAGTGCTGCTTTTTGGCACATTGTTTATCATAAAAGACCCATTAATGTCCACTAAAGTGCCGATTGTTGTGCCTTTTACTAAAACAGCCGCACCAATAAGCGGTTCTCCATTTTCGTTTTTAACGGTTCCAGAAATGTTTTGTGCAGATAAACCTACTGAACAAAAGATGAATACGAGTAGGCAAAGACGTGATTCTATACCATTGAACGGTATGCGTAGTAATTTTTTCATTTCAATCATTGCGTTGTTTAATTATGAAAATAAAAAGAATTTCAATAGAAAATTTTGATTATTTTCTACAACACAAAATTACTATGACTATACCTGACAGGTTATGTAAAAAGAATCCAAAAATAAGCAATATCAATCCACTTTATGAGAAAAAGAGCTATGAGACCCATCGAAGCTAACTCTCAGGTGAAAATTTATCTATTTTGGAAAAGCTATTTTTTTATTAAAACCACAACTTCACCTATCAAACCGGAAGGCAATAAAGGCTCTTTTCCTCGATAGAACGGCATAGTTGTAAACGTGATTTTCTGTTGAACATCCGGTTGTGCATCACCGATTAAGCGATTGACCCACAAATTTGTCACCTTTATTTCAAGTGTATTTTCACCTGCTTTCAAAGCATTGGCAATATCTAACCTAAAAGGTTGTTTCCAAACGGTGCCGACGTTTTTACCATTCAAAATAACTTCCGCTACGTTTTTAACTTCGCCTAAATCAATAATATAGGTTGCGCCTTTTTCTATTGACGCTATTTTAAAGGCGTTTTGATAAGTTGCTGTTCCCGAAAAGTATTTGATACCCCCCTCAGTATTTGAGGTTTCGGATTTCGGATATTGGATTTCGGCAGCGTTATTTTCCACTCCTGACCAAGAGAATAATTTATTAAATATTACTTCTTTAGGTGCGCCCCTACCCTCTTGAAATTTTACAGTCCACGGACTTGTAATGGTTAAAACTTGATTTTCAGTTAAAATAGGTTTTTTATACTCTAAAACGCTTGCTTTATTTTTAAAAATGATAAAATACGCATCCCACGAGTCAAATTTCAAAGGAATAATGGTGCGACCATTTTCAATTTTATAAGATACCCGTTCCGTTTTACCCGTTTGTGGATGCCATAATTCAGGAATGGCACCCGATACCCTGAAACTGATTTCAACTTCGTTGGCATTTTCACTGCGGTTATTTAACCAATAAATATGCTCAACGGCTGTTTTACGGTGCACGTATAGAATTCGGGATTGGGGATTGGGGGTTGAAATAATTTTGACATCTTCGGCAACTTTAACCCCCCTCAGTATATCGACGAAATTTTGAGTTTCAAGTTTTGGGTTTTTACCCCAAATTTCGTTTACAATTGCTTGAAATTCACCATCATTGTCGCTCATGCTCGGTGATTTCAGGGGTTTAATACCCGCTACTTGTGCACCGGCTTTCACCAATACTCTTATCTTTCTC
>JANMJN010000174.1:0-5127 GCA_031371355.1 Saprospiraceae bacterium | reverse complement strand
GTAGCAAATGACACCTATCACGCTGGTACAGCGGAGCAAGCTGAGCCGCTCTATGCAAAAACCTTGCTGTGGCAGGACAAACTTACTAAAGATCAGAAGATCGATCTCGCCGACAATCTGGCTCTGATGGCTGAAATGGGCTCGACAAAACTGGGAACCATCGGGCTTGAGATGTTTGAAAAGCAGGACTTTGGAATGAAAGCATATATATATATGATGATAGAGATTTTTATATTCGTCTGATGCAAGTGATAAAATCAGTAGTTTTTTGTGATTCAGCATTTTGTTATTATCGAATGCCTCATAATAAAAGTCTTTCAAGGCGAAAAGATAGACAAGTATTAATTGGAGCACTAAGATATATTGATAATGCAGAAGTCTGTTTTTTTAAAATGAATAATTTTGAGGCACATTCTACACTTGCTTGTCTGTATAAGAAACTATTGCTTATTGCAACTCATGATAATGAAATTGTTGATAACCTTAGACATCGGACTATCAAATTAGGATTTGTACCTGATTGCAATAAAAATGTTTTCATTTATTTTTGCAGGAAAATATTTGGTGTTCGCATTACTTTTTGGTTCGTTTATTTGAGAACAAAATATCTAACTTAGACTTTATCTAAAACCTCTGTTAAAGGACTTAGTATTGAAAAAAAATATTAAATGCTATTTAAACCCAAGGCTTTGTGGATTTGTTCATGGTATCCAAATCGAACTATTCCCGCACTTGCCAATTTTGTCTATCGTCATGCAAAAGCTACTTCATTGTATGCAGATGTTGCAGTGATATATTCTTGTAGTGATACACTAGTAAAGCAAGGGCATGAAGTTGTTGTTACATACGAGCCGTTTATGACTGTTCGGATTTATTATGTACCGACTCAAAATTTATTAAAAAAGGCTTTGCGAATTTTTCGGGCTTATAGACAAGGATATAAAATTGTTCAGCAAGAATGGGGTAAACCAAATCTTGTTCATCTTAATATACTTTATCCTGCTGGTATTTTTGGCTGGTATTTGTATTTAAAAGAAAAAACACCTTATGTAATTACTGAACATCGAGCTGGATATATGCACGAAATTGGGAGTTATAAAGGCTTCTTTATGAAATGGTTTACACGATTAACTTTTAGATGGGCTAAATATGCTTTTCCAATTTCTGAAAGTTTTGGTGATGCTCTAAGAAATCATGGCTTAAATACGACTTTTAAAGTCGTTCCTAATGCAATTAACACATCACTTTTTAAATTACCTAATGAGCTGAATAAAAGAAAAGTAGATGGTAAGTTTAGATTCTTACATATAGGGGCTTTATGTGATAAACATAAAAACCAAAGCGGAATTATTAGAGCAACAGAAATTCTTGCAAAACGCCGAAATGATTTTGAAATACACATAGTAGGAATGGGGCAAGATTATGAAATGCTTGTTTCATTAAGTCAAAGGTTAGAAATTTTGGATAAGTTTATTTACTTTAAAGGTTATCTAAATGAAAAACAAGTTGTTCATGAGCTTCAACAGTCTAACGGATTTTTGATGTTTAGTCATATGGAATCTCAAATGGTTGTTGTACTTGAAGCCATGGCTTGCGGTTTACCTATCATCGCCACCGAAACGGGTGGTATCAGCGAAAGAGTAACAGAACAAACAGGAATCCTATTGGACATTGGTGACGAAAAGGGGCTTGTTGAGGCAATGAATTATATGATTGATAATAGAGACAAATACGACCCCTCAGTAATTCGACAAAAAATAGTCGAAAAATGCAGTGTTGAAGCTGTGGGTCGTGCGATTGTTGATGTGTATGAAAAGGTATTATCTAATACGACACATTAAATTGTTGTAGCCATTTACCAAAAAAGAAAACACGCCAAAACACCGCTTCATTGACTGTAAGTTTGTTGCGTAAAGCAAAATTCTCAAAAATTGTTAAGATTTTAGGATTGAAAATGAGTGGATTATCGCCGATGATTGTTCGCATTTCTTTTAGCCACCAATCGGGATTTTGTTGTATCCAAATGCTACCTGGATTGTAAAATCCAATTTTATGATGTCTATTGTAAATATCGGGAGGAATGATATTTTTAAAGGCTTCACGAAGTATGTATTTTTGTTTGCCATGCCTGATTTTGTAGCTATCGGGTAGTTGTAGACTTAATTCTACAAATTCTTTATCATAAAAAGGAGAATATGTTTCAATGCCAAAAGCAGAGGCGTTTCGGTCATTACAATGATGTAAAATGATGCCCGTTTGATAATGCTTAAGACAAGCATCATATAAGGAGGCTTTAACATGGACATTTTGGGCTAACATAGTTGAATTTAAAAAATTCGGATTCAACCAATTTGAATAATTATTGTTTGTAGATTTCATTTTTTTCCACAGCAGCTCTGTTGCCCATTGATGATTATGTCTTAAAAAGTTGAGCGTTTCAAATCCAACTTGTAAGGATTTATTTTGAAGGAGTTGTTTCAAGTAAATAAACATATCAATAGCATATCCAGCCAAACCGTCAGCACCAATACCGTCAAATACTTGTCTGATGCCTATTTCAGACGCTTGTTTAAAAATTAAAAATTGAGCATACGCACTATCCGTATAAATAGGTTCATCTTGAGAATAGACGAATTTACTTAAATTTTGTTGAAAAACAGAAAAATTTGGAATGATTTTATGCGCGGGTGTTTTTGTAAAATCGGCAACTTTATCAATAAAATGAGTTTCATCCATTGGATGCTTATCATCAAACACGAATGATAATGCTTTCAGAGATATTGCGTTATTGTCTTGCAACAAATCTTTTAAGACACAGGTAACAATTGTACTATCTAAGCCTCCAGATAGAGTTGTTCCTAACATGCCATTTGATGGTAAATGCCGACTGATACTCTCAAATACTATTTCTTGGAAATTCTTTTTGGCATCTTTAAAAGGATAATACTGAGGGGTGATTTTTTTTATGTCATAATAATTTGCAGTATTAAGTTTATGAGTCTTTATATCAAAAATCAAGTATTCACCAGCCAATAATTGTTTGACACTTTTGAAAAATGTTTGATTGGTATGGTCTTGCTGTCTAAAAGCGAGGAAGTCACGAGCAGAATCCATATTTAATTGTGCACTCCATCCTTTTACAGTTGTAAATTGTTTAATTTCAGAACATATACAAAATTGACCATCGATAGCACCAAAATAAAGCGGTTTAATAGCGAAACGGTCTCTAATAGCAATCAATTTATTTTCAATTTTATCGTAAATTATCATACCCCATTTGCCATCGAGATGGACTAAAAAATCCAACTGCCAATACTTGTAGGCTTGTGCAATAATTTCTGAATCGGATAAGTTTTCCTTGATATTAAGTTTTTGTAAAATTAATTTTCGGTTAAAAATTTCACCATCGAGCAAAACAGTAATATCGTCGTTATCAAAAGGTTGTGAAGCGAATATTTTAGAATCTAAGCTATTCAAGCAATGTCCTAGAGCCAAATTATTTGAAAAAAAATACTGCTCACCATCTGGACCTCGATGATAAACAGAACGAACCATTACTCTGATTTGTATAAGTTCGACAGGTTGCTGATTTAGATTAATAATTGTCGCAATTCCACTCATTTTTTTGATTTGAAAATTTAGAAAATGCAAAACTAAACTTATTCATATCTTTTATATCATTGAATTGAAAATGAACCAGTTCGTTTTGCTTCACTTAAAAAAATGTTGCGTCGAAGTCATTGGACAAGCAATAATCTGTGTTTATCAAGAGGTGTTGTAGACTAATTAGGGAATCTTTATTAGTTTTTTATGTATTGTGTTTGGATAGGCATTGATTATCAATGGTTTCTAAAAAAATAACTACTCCTATTTCTTGCGCGTTACTGGGCATTTTCTGCGTGTTACTGGGCATTTTTTGCGCGTTACTGGGCATTTTCTGCGTGTTACTGGTCATTTCTTGCGCGTTACTGAACATTTCTTGCGCGTTACTGGTCATTTTTTGCGCGTTATTAGGCATTTTTTACTGAGGGGTAAACAGCACAGTCAAATTTTTGTCAATAAACATAAATTCTTCATGTACAAACCTTTGGTATTTGTACTTTCACGCCCTAAAAAAAATTAAAATAATATGACTAAACTATTCATCAACACGACTTTACTTCTTCTTTCATCTTCTTTAGTTTTTGGACAAACAACAGATGCGGTTAAAACTGAAAAACATCTTAAAAACATTCACCAACTCACTTTTGGTGGCAATAATGCCGAAGCCTATTGGTCGCCGAACAGCAAATCGGTGACATTTCAATCCGATTTTAAAGGTTGGGGCGTACAATGCGACCAAATTTTCAAAATGGATATCAAAAAAGCGATGCGCGACACAGCCTATCGTCCCAAAATGATTTCTACTTCATTAGGACGAACAACTTGCTCCTATTTTATGCCTGATGGTCAGCATATTTTGTATGCTTCAACACACAAAGGTGGCGACTTGTGTCCCGAACCACCACCGTCTGATTCTAAAAAATACTTATGGCCTGTGTATGCATCTTTTGACATTTTTATAGCTGATAAAAAGGGTAAAATCGTCAAACAACTCACAAATACTGAGGGGTATGATGCCGAGGCAACGGTATCTCCTGATGGTAAAAAAATCGTTTTTACGTCTGACCGCACCGGTGATTTAGAATTGTGGACGATGAATATTGATGGTTCTGACCAACGTCAAGTGACTTTTGGTTTGGGTTATGACGGCGGTGCGTTCTTTTCACCCGATACTAAAAAATTGGTTTTTCGAGCCAGTCGTCCAAAAACGGATGAAGAAGTGGCTGAATACAAAGACATTTTGAAAAAGCACATTGTCGCACCGACCAACATGGAAATCTACACCGCCAATGTGGATGGTTCTGATTTGAAACAAATAACGCATTTGGGCAAAGCGAATTGGGCTCCTTTTTACCATCCTTCTGGTAAAAAAATCCTTTTTTCTTCAAATCATCACTCAACTAAGGGCTATGATTTTCAATTGTATATGATCAATAAAGATGGTACAGGTTTGGAACAAATAACGACAGAGAGTTATTTCAATGCTTTTCCGATGTTTTCACCCGATGGCAAACGTTTGGTTTG
>JANMJN010000162.1:0-7176 GCA_031371355.1 Saprospiraceae bacterium | reverse complement strand
CTTTATAAAATCAGAAATTAAAATCAGAGTAAACCAGTAGAATCCGTGTCATCTGTGGTCAAAAAAGACTAATATCAAAAACCCACTGTCATGGAAAACCTATTCTCTCTCTTTACAAAAGAATTTCAATATGCTATGGGCTGGACTGTCTTTCATTCGCTTTGGCAAGCCATTGTTATAGCTATATTGTCGGGTGTTGTAATGATTGTTTTGCGTAAAAAAACAGCGCAAACACGTTATGTTGTTCACAATTTTGCTTTGTATGGTGTGCTTTTGGCAGCTATTCTTACGTTTACTTTTTATTATAACAGTAACAATACAGATAAACAAACTAAACCAAATGCCAAAATTGCAATACCCGTGTCTGCTTCAAAGCCGACAACAAAGTTTCATTTTGAAACACCCGAATCGTTGAAAGTAACGATTGAAGCGGGTGACCTTCAACCTATTATCGCTGAAAAAGAAACGATTACTACCCCCCTCAGTATAGAAGGCATGAAAGCGTATTTTGATGCCAACATATACTTTGTAGTGTTGATCTGGCTTCTGGGTGTTGGTTTGTTCATCTTGAAATTACTAGGCGGCATCAGTTATGTCTATTATTTGCGAAACCAACACAATTTTCCCGTAGA
The DNA here is from genome assembly GCA_031371355.1 of Saprospiraceae bacterium. Taxonomy (GTDB): domain Bacteria; phylum Bacteroidota; class Bacteroidia; order Chitinophagales; family Saprospiraceae; genus JAAFJT01. The sequence continues at coordinate 6,544 of JANMJN010000162.1, read as the reverse complement.
TGAGTATTGGTTCGAAATGGTCGAAAATCTATCAAAAAGGGTTAATATTCAAAAGAATATCGCCCTAGTTGAATCAGCTTTGGTGCGTTCGCCTGTCGTAGTTGGTTTCTTGAAACCTATGATTTTATTCCCAATTGGAGCTATAAATAGACTGAATCCACAAGAAGTTGAAGCGATTTTAGCGCATGAAATCGCCCACGTTATGCGCCACGATTATGTTTTTAACATCATTCAATCCGTTATCGAAGCCTTATTTTATTTCAATCCAGCCGTATGGTGGATTTCTGCAAATATTCGAGCCGAACGCGAAAACTGCTGTGATGATGTCGCAATACAATTGTGCGGCAACTCGATGGCTTATGCCAAATCGCTCGTGGTTGTTCAAGAGATGCAATATTACTCTGCTACGTTTGCTATGGGTTTTGCAGGTCAACGAAAAAATCAACTGCTGTTGCGTGTACAACGCGTTTTAAATCAATCAAATAACAAAACAAATGTCATGGAAAAATTAATAGCAACCTGTCTCATAGTTATCGGTATGGTCTTTTTGTCTTATGGTGGACCGAAAGAACTACTCCCCAATCTTTTTGATAAAATCAACTTTTTTGAATCCAATGATGCCCCCCTCAGTATGAACGGCTATTGGAATGCCACAATTAAAGGAGATGAAGTAGAAGTGTCATTTCAAACAAAAACGGCAACTTCTAACTGGAATAGTACATATACATTCAAAAAAAGCGAGTTTTCAGCATTGCCAACCTCCGAATCCGATTTTACACTGACTCGTGAAGCGGGTACAATGGCTTTCAAAGGAAAATTTGAAGGAAACGAAGGTTATGGCAAATATACTTTTACAGAAAACGCTGATTTTAAAGCTTTTCTTGAAAAAGAAAATATTGGCGGAGTAAAAGAGACAATGATGATGCACCTTTTTATGAGCAATATCAATCGAGATTATATCGCTTTTTTGAAGCAAAATGGCTATAAAGACATCTCGAAATCGGAATTGCAAGCCTTAGCGATTCATGGTTTGACGAAAGAAGTTTTAACGAGCTATTTCGCAACGTTTAAGAAACAAGACTTGTCTTTGGATAAATTAGTCGAGTTAAAAATTCATGGTATTGACTACAAATTTAAAAAGGATTTGAACGATGCTGGTTTCATTGACGTACCGCTTGACCAAATTGTAGAAGCCAAAATACACGGCATAAACGGCGATTATTTGAAAGATTTAGCTGCATCTGGCTATAAAAATCCCAGTTTACAAGATGTTATCGAATTTAAAATACACGGTGTCAACGGTGCTTTTATTAAAAAAATGCAAGCCGCAACAGAGCGTGAATTGAGCCACGAGGATATAGTTGAAGCAAAAATCCACGGTCTCGACAAAATGGATGTTGAGAAATTCAAGACAACAGGCACAAATCCGACTGCAAACGATTTAAATAACTACTCGATTCATGGTGTTGATGCAGATTATATAAATATGCTGACAAGTTTATTTGGTAAATTACCTCCTGAACGTATTGTTGAAGCTAAAATTCACGGCATTGATGCTAATTTTGTGAAATCATATAAAGATATGGGTTTCCAGAATTTGAGTTTCCAAAAAGCAATCGAGTTCAAAATTCATGGCGTTACCGCTGATTTCGTCAGCAGTTTAAACAAAATGGGCTATACCGACATGCCCGCAAGTAAAGTTGTTGAGTTAAAAATACACGGTGCAGATGCCGCTTTTGTCAAGGGTTTTGAAGACATTGGTTACAAAGATATGCCAATCAATAAATTGGTCGAATTTAAAATCCATGGTGTTACGCCTGCTATGGTTCAAGGTTTTGAGAAAATCGGTTACAAAGACATCAGTTCTAACAAGTTAGTTGAAATGAAAATTCATGGTGTTACTGGCGAATTTATTAAAGGATTTCAAGATATTGGTTTCAAAAACGTGGATCTAAGCGATGCCGTCTCTATGAAAATTCACGGAGTGACCCCTCAGTATATTCAAGATATGAAGGCAAAAGGTTATAAAGACCTCGACCTCGATGAATATATAAACTTGAAAATTAGAGGATTTAATAAATAGGAAACAGGGTATTCGGAAACTCGAGAACTCGGTACTTGTGTATTGGGAAACTCGGATATACAAATGCCGATTACACGAGTACCGAGTTTCCGAATAACTAATAACCAAATCAACAAATCATGCAACCACTCTTCACCTGTTTTACGCAAAATCTCAATTATGCTATTGGCTGGATGGTCATTCATTCACTTTGGCAAGCAACGGCTATAGCTATTATTTCGGGCATCGTCGCAATCGTTGTACGGAAAAAGTCGCCGCAATTGCGCTACTGGATACACAACGCCGCTTTATTAGGTGTAATGATAGCGGCTGTGGTGACATTTTGTATGTATTATGATTTCAGTAAAGAAATCGGACAAACTATATTTATACCTGAAAAATTAGAAGCAGCAACAAACGCTCCAGCATTTGTTGCTAATAATCAATCGTCAATAGACAATAGTCAATCCGGAGCCCCCCTCAGTATGGAAGGTTTACGGATGTACTTCAATCGCAATATATATCTTATTGTCACCATTTGGATTATGGGCGTTGCGTTGTTTATTTTGAAATTGTTGGGTGGTATCAGTTATGTCTATTATTTGCGCAGTAAACTGAATTTTCCAGCTGATGAATATTGGCTCGATATGATCGAAAAATTAGGTAAAAAAGCAGGTGTGAAACGCGGTATAGAACTGGTTGAATCGGCTTTGGTTCGCTCGCCTTTGGTAGTTGGGCATCTGAAACCGATAATTTTATTCCCGATTGGGGCAATTAACAAACTGAATACGCAAGAGGTTGAAGCGATATTGGCGCATGAAATCGCTCATATTTTGCGGAACGATTATATTTTTAACATCATTCAATCGGTTATTGAGGCTTTGTTCTACTTCCACCCTGCAGTATGGTGGATTTCTGCAAATATCCGTAACGAGCGTGAAAACAGTTGCGACGACGTAGCGATTGCGCTTTGCGGTAACTCAATGACTTATGCCAAAGCCCTTGTCAGTGTACAAGAAATAGCTCATTACCGTTCGCCACAAATGGCTATGGCGTTTGCAGGACAGCACAAAAACCAATTGTTATTTAGAGTGCAACGTATTCTTAAACAACCAAATAATAAAACTAATGTTATGGAAAAGCTAATAGCTACTTGTTTATTACTTGTTATGATGGTTGCTCTATCTTTCGGTGGCAATCGTTGGAACAACAACATTTATGCAGAAACCAATTCTATAAAAGACATTTCTTCTATGATTGGGGGAATAGAAACGACTGCTAACAACCCTGAAAACCTACCGTTTGAAACTTTTGAGACAAAAGGCTACTTAAAATTAAAGGTCAATGGTGTTTTGGATTCGTTTCCAGTCGGCAAAGAAGTGACGGACGGCAACTACAACTACGCCGACAATATATTTCAAGCAAAACTGACAGTAAAAGACCATGCTGTGGTGTCTTTAAACATCAATGGTTCTGATATTAAAGCGAGTGAAATTAAGAACCACGTCGGTTTCATCAATAGAATCATCATGCAATCGGCAACACCCCCTCAGTATAAAGATGATAATCAACCGAATAACTTGCTGAATCTTAATCAGCAAAATAATTTGGATAATCAAACCGTTGTGTTGCCCAATATGAATACCATTCAAATGCCCATTATAAGCGAAAGCGATGGTAATATGGTCGTGGACAATCCCAATGGTAGCCAAACTGTGATTTCGCATCCAAATAATGGCGACAATGTGGTTCAGGTTGTGACGACCACAGAAAAAGATGGCAGCCGTTCTGTTACAAAAACGGATAACAGGGGTGTCACGACAACAAAAACATATGACAGAAATGGCAAATTGGTAACGACAAATAGAGTGGGCGGTGAAGGCGCTATATCTATTCATCAAGGCAACGGAAAAACATATATCAACGGAAATACTGTTACAGCTTACGATAATGACGGTACAAAATCCGTTCTTTCGTATGACAATGACGGTGGCAAAGTTGTTAAAATTTATAAAAACGACGACCAATTGAAACACATCATAAAATTGGTCAATGGACAAGTATTACTTGATGGTAGGACTGCCTCAGATAATGAGATTCGTTCTTTAGGTTGGGAACGTACAAACAAAGGTTTGCAAAAAATAGGTGGATATAATGATATTCAACCAAACACTCAAAACAAGTCGAATAATTCTTTCGGTAGTGGTTCTAATGAAGATAAAAATGAGCGAATAGATGAATTGAAAGAAGAATTCAATGATTTAAAAGAAGAAATTATTGAATGTTCCTGTCAGACCAATATTGATTTTAGGGAAAAATTAATCGCAAAAATTGATAAAGTTTTAAATGGTCTTAATAAAGGTTTGTCTGAAAATGATGCAAAAATAGAGTTTAAAAACATCCAAAAGACTTGGGAAAAAGGCGAATGTGATGATAAAGGCGACAAAGGTGAAAAAGGCAGTAAAAACAGTGGCTCAAATTACTATTATGGCAATGGCAACAATTATGCAGCGGCTGAATTGGCTCGTAAAGATGCGGCTCGCCAACGTGAACAAGTTAGCATAAACAATAATGAAAAGTCCACAGATGACAAAGCGTTGAGAAGTCTCTTTCTCAATTTAAAAAATGCTGGATTTATTTCACTCAATAAACAATGCAGTGTTGCTTTTACCAATACACAATTAAACGTCAATGGTAAATCATTGAGAGACAATGCTATTTTCATGAAAATCAAAAATGATTTTGAAGCCCAAATACCTAAATCAAAGTATGCTATCTCCTTTACGGGTATTGTCACCGACATAAAAAACAATGAAGTTTCGTTAGATGGTTCTTTGAATTCATCAATTAATAGGGATTGAAATATGAATAGATAAATGATGAAGTGTCTTATTTCATATTTCATCATTAAAAAACATATCCGTTTTTTCGTACTTTTTTGATTTGAAAAAAAGGGATTCTAATATAAAAAAAAATGAATCCCTTTTTTCAGATTTATATCTACGATTTTTTTCGTAACGATGCAACTATATGTAAAAGCATTTTGTCTTTGACAACGGTTTGACAAATCGTTAAGACCTCCAACTTTCAGCCATAAAAAACGTATCTTATTTAGTCATGAAAAAGTATTTGCTATAAAAAATTAAGCTGAAATCGTTTTGCCGCACCCCTCAGTATTTTTAAGTTTTGAGCATAGGTTTTGGGTTTTAATTAACCCAAAATCTATATAAGGAAATTCCACATTGTCATAATTTTCATTTTACACAATTCATTTTCAAGAAGTTGAAGTTGGATATGGTCATTCTTTTTTCAAAAAACCTTACAAGCGATAAAAAATATTATATTTTAAAACATTCAAAATCAAAATGTTATGAACACTTTGCTTTGCAATCAAAAATCAATATTCTTAATACCCCTCAGTATTTTTGCTTTTCTTCTCTTGTTGTCAATCAACAAAGCCACAGCTCAAACACAAAGAAACGCAACAACAGATACCGCTAAATATGTTAAAAACCCCAAGCCTTCACTCAAAGCAACACGGATAATAAAGCCGCCAAAAATTGACGGGCTGCCCAACGATGACTGTTGGAATGGCTTGCCCGTTGCCGATGATTTTGTTATGCACCGCCCGCAACCTTATAAGAAATCACCTTTTAAAACAGAGTTTAAGATTGCTTATGACGACATAGCTATTTATATTTTAGGCTATATGTATGACCCCGAACCAAGCAAAATTCGGCGTGAATTGGCAGCAAGAGACAATTTAGACGTTGCAACGGACTTGATAAACGTCGGTTTCGATACTTACAACGACGACCAAAATGCTTTTCGATTTGGCGTAACGGCGGCAGGTGCGCAATTCGATTCTCGTATCTCGAATGGCAATAATACGGATTTCAGCTGGGATGCCGTTTGGGAAAGCGAAGTCACTATGCAAAAAGATGGTTGGGTCGCCGAGTTAAAAATTCCATTTTCTGCTTTGCGGTTTGCTGAAAAACCTGACCAAACATGGGGTTTACAAATTGCGCGCGGCATCAATCGCGCAGCAGAAGAAGGCTCTTGGGCTGGTTTTGACCCCAAAACAGATGGTGTCGTCATTCAATATGGCTCTTTAACAGGTTTGGAAAACATCAAGCCGCCACTACGCTTGCAATTTTCACCTTATTTAGCGACGGGTTTACAACATTCTCCTTCCTTGGATGGCAATGGCAATCTTTTGAACTATGGTACGCAAAAACAGATTACAGGGGGTTTGGATTTGAAATATGGTATTAACCAAAGTTTTACGTTGGATATGACGTTGATTCCTAATTTTGGACAAGTTCAGTCTGACAATCAAGTTTTGAATTTGAGCCCATTTGAAGTGCAATTTAATGAAAATAGACCCTTTTTTACTGAGGGGTCTGAAATTTTTGGGAAAGGTGATATTTTCTATTCACGTCGTATTGGCGGTCAACCCAACGGTTATTATAATGTACAAAC
>JANMJN010000121.1:0-3417 GCA_031371355.1 Saprospiraceae bacterium | reverse complement strand
GCAGTTTTCAAGAATAATGTATTTTTGTATCAAAATATCAAATTATGACAACGCTTACGCTAAAAATAGAATTGGATGAAAGCCTTGCTTTGGCTTATCGGCAAGCAACATCCTCAGAAAAAGCTGATTTGAGAAAGCTATTTGAACGGCTGTTGACAAACAAATTCAGAAAACAAGCCATCGAAGAAATGATTGTACACATGGAAGAAATGGGGCGAGAGGCTGAAGCCAATGGCTTGACCGAAGATATTATTGATGAAATACTGGCTGAATCATGAGCCGTATTTTCGTTTTTGATACCAACGTACTCATTAATGCGGCACTATCTCCACGTTCGGCAAGCCGTACTGCATTACTTAAAGCCTTGCGAGAAGATATATTAGTTTATTCTGACAAGACTTTGCAAGAGTTACATGAAAAAATGTACCTGCCCCGATTTGATAAATATCTTTCCTTGAAGCAACGATTGGTTTTCTACTACGATTATGAAATGAATGCTTTTCCCATCATTATTAGGCATACAATCAAAGCATGTCGTGACCCCAAGGACGATAAGTTTCTTGAGCTTGCCAAAAGTGCCAACGCAGATTGTATTGTCTCAAAAGATCAAGACTTGTTGGTTTTGCATCCGTTTGAAGATATTCCGATATTAAATGTCCCTGCTTTTTTGAATCGTTTCTGAAAAACATAAAATTATGTACCGTTCTTTCCTCCTTTTGTTCTTCTGTTTGACAGCGTGTGTCTCCCTTTCGGGGCAAGCCTGCTGCTCTGCTTTCAGAGATTCAGGTAAAAAAGCCTTCAGTCAACGCAATTATGATAAAGCTTTGGATTACTTTGGCAAAGCACAAGCCGGTGGCGATGCGGCTAAGTGTACGGATATTCCTGCGCTTATTAGTGAAACCAAAAAGGCTAAAGCGGATGCCAATAAACCTGTGGCATCTGTCAAACCTAAACCTACGCCCCTCTCAGTATCAATGCCTTTTGTTGAGCCTGTTATGGTCAAAGTGGATGGTGGCACGTTTCAAATGGGCAGTAATGATTATGATTGGGTAAAACCCATACATTCTGTTTCTGTCAACACTTTTTATATTGGAAAATATGAAGTGACACAATCGGAATGGAGTTCTGTGATGGGTAAGAATCCACCCGAATTGTATTTTAAGGGATGTAACTCTTGTCCTGTGGACGATGTGAGTTGGGATGATATTCAAGAGTTTTTAAAAAAACTAAATGCTAAAACAGAAAAAACGTATCGGTTGCCGACACAAGCTGAATGGGAATATGCTGAAGAGGTGGCAATAAAAGTAATGGTTATACTTATTCGGTTAGTAATGATCTGAAGTCTGTTGCTTGGTGCTATGAAAATTCAGACAGCAAAACACACCCTGTTGGTCAGAAGCAAGCAAATGAATTGGGTATCCATGATATGAGTGGCAACGTTTGGGAATGGTGTAGCGATTGGTATAAAGGTTATCCTGGCAGCAGTGGTGTTGAGGATTATACGGGGTCTTATCGCGTGTATCGTGGCGGTAGCTGGGTCAGCGACGCGAAGCATTGCCGTGTTGCGTTTCGGCTCGGCGACACGCCGGCGAGTCGGTTCAACTACTTGGGTTTCCGTCTCGCTTTTTCTTCCCCCCAGTGAGGCGGTTAGTCATCCAGCTTTCCTGTACATTTTCTTTGAAGTACGATTTATGGAATTATACAGATTTAATAGGATTTTTTCCGTCGTGTCATCCTATTAAATCCGTATAATTCCATAAATCCTACTTCAATAGAATACACTATTGAACGGCTGTCTTGATAGCAACGATGGATTCATGCGTCGAAAGGTCAACCGTTCTGCTTTTTGGGCGACAATAGATATTAAGCCGCCATCTTCTATAAGATAGCCGAAAACTTATACAAGCATGCCGCATATTTATACAAGGATGGCGAAAACTTATACAAGGATGCGGCATTTTAATACAAGGATGGCGAAAACTTATACAAGGATGCCGCATATTAATACAAGAATGGTAAAAACTTATACAAGGATTTGGCATATTAATACAAGGATTGCGAAAACTTATACAAGGATGTTGCAAACTTATACAAGGATGCCGTAAAGGTTGCCCCTACCATTTTGACCACTTTATTATTTACTCGTTACTAATTCTACTTTGGCACTTTAAAAAACCACTTCGTCATTGCGAGCGTAACGCAGTGAAGCGAAGCAATCTTTTTGAAGAACGCAGCATCTTTTTGGTAGTCTGCGAACGAATAACAGATTGCTTCGTACCGCGCAATGACGATTCCTGTAAAGTGCCAAAGTAGAACTAAGTATAGTGAAAAAACATTTTTTTTAAAATATTAATGTAATCAAACAATATACTGCAAAATAAATACTTCTACATTGCCCCATTGTTTTATTCAATTTTCTAATAAACCGAAACTGCTGACCAAGTTTTTACCACTTCTCTGCTTAGCATTTCAGCTTTTACTATTTTTTTTACTTTAAAACCTATTTTTTAAAATGAAAAGTTTTTTACATGCTCTAACAGTAACATGCTTACTGTCAACACCGCTTATTGTTTTTTCTCAAGCTAACTTTTTTAGCAGCCCTGCGAAGGATGTTTTGCCAACGGCTGTTGAGGCAACCAAGAACATCCATAAGATACGCACCCTGCAGCTTGACGCACAAGCGATGCGGACGTATCTACGCCATGCTCCCCTTGAATTTCACAACAACGGCACGACCCTACCCCTTGACATTCCTTTGCCAAATGGGCGTACCGAAACTTTTGGCATTGTCGAATCGCCTGTTTTATCGCCTGAACGGGCAGCAGAACATCCCGACATCAAAACTTATACAGGCAATGGCTTGAAAAACAAGCAGTACATCATTCGTTTGGCATTGACTTCGAGTGGTTTTAGTGCCATCGTACTGAACGTAGAGGACGATGCGGTTTATTTTCAGAAGTATTCAAACGACAGCCCTGACCTTTATTTCAGCTATTTCAGCCGTGATGCTTTTATTCCGCAAGGTAGTAGATTGCAAGGTGACGGTTGTGGCGTTGGTTTAACGCGACAAGCGAATGGTGCTGTGGGTTTGGGCATTACAGCGACCCCTCAGTATGCACCTGAAAACAATACGGGTGCAAACCTTCGCACCTATCGGTTTGCCTTTGCTGCAACGGCAGAGTTTACCACGGCTAAAGGCGGACAGACGAATGCCTATAATGCACTCGTCACTTATGTCAATAATATGAATGCCGTTTTTAGGCGCGACTTATGCGTTCAGTTTCAGTTGGTGAGTGGCACGAGCGTTGTTTATACAACCAATGGTGTGCCTTATACAAACAGCAATTCAGAGACGATGCTGACCCAATGTCAAGCCGATTTGGATGCAAATATCGGTACTGGTAGTTATGATATTGG
>JANMJN010001151.1:0-2857 GCA_031371355.1 Saprospiraceae bacterium | reverse complement strand
TCTGATGCCGCGCAAATCGCTACTTGGCCCGTCATCAAATCTCATTTGACACCAGGCAAAGCCCTTTATTTCTCTCATGGTTTCGGTATTACATACAAAGAACGCACAGGTATCATTCCGCCAGCTGATGTGGATGTGATTTTGACTGCACCAAAAGGTTCTGGTACCTCTTTGCGCCGTATGTTCGTCGCAGGTCGTGGTTTAAATTCGTCTTATGCGATTTTCCAAGACGCAACAGGCCGTGCTTTCGAGCGCACAATTGCTTTGGGTATCGGTATCGGTTCAGGTTATTTGTTTGAAACAAATTTCCAAAAAGAAGTTTATTCTGATTTAACAGGCGAGCGTGGCACATTGATGGGTTGTATTCAAGGCGTTTTCGCTGCGCAATACGATGAGTTACGCAAACGTGGTCACTCACCTTCTGAATCATTCAACGAAACAGTTGAAGAATTGACTCAATCATTGATGCCGCTTGTTGCTGAAAACGGTATGGATTGGATGTACGCAAACTGTTCAACTACTGCACAACGTGGTGCATTGGATTGGTGGAAAAAATTCCGTGATGCAACAGCTCCTGTTTTCAAAGAATTGTACGACGAAGTGGCTTGCGGCAACGAAGCGCAACGCTCAATTGACTCAAACTCGAAGGTAGATTACCGCGAAAAATTGGAAGTTGAATTGGCTGAATTACGTGATTCTGAAATGTGGCAAGCAGGTAAAACAGTCCGCTCATTGCGTCCTGAAAACCAACCTTCTGCAGTTGAGCCTGTTATCTAAAATACACCCCCTCAGTATAAAACATAAATCCAAGTAATTGATTGTCAATTGCTTGGATTTTTTTTTTTAGGGTTTTATAACTCCAAAATTAAATAAATATTTGCTTATACAAATATAACTTTAACAAATTCATAATTGCGATTACGATAAAAAAATAACACCTTTGCAGCGATATTAACAAACATATTTTTTAAATTTAAATTACAAACCTCATGAGGAACACATGCACTTTTTTGTTTGTCCTTTTTTTGGGTATAGCTGTAAATGCCCAAGAAACTAAAATTGACAATTCCCGCAACAGCTGCAGCGATTATCTTAGATTGAAAAAAGAAGTTGATGACGTGATTAAAAAGATTCTCGACGATTATGAGCGAGACTACGTCTTTATTTCTAAATTCAAGAAAGCACAATTGGCATGGGAAACGTCACGTGATGCTCAATTAGAAATGATTTTTCCGTCAGAAAGCAAAGGGATTTATGGTGCGTCCTATCCGACATGCCGTTGCAATGCTCTTGTGGAATTGGCAAATGAGCGTCTAAATTATCTTGTTAGGTGGATTTCAAACACCGAGGAAAGCAAAGCCTGTGGTGGTTCGGTAAACTCGGTTAAGCGTAAAAGCCACATCGATTACTACAATAATTCCAACTAACAAGCCGCTTGTTTTTTGCAATTTAGAATCAACAACTTACACAACTATAGAAGTAGTGATAAATGAGAAATAATAAATAATAATTGATATTTTTACAAGTATTTGATTATCAATTAATTGTGAAGGATTATCCATTTATTTATTTTCATTCAATTACTAAATGATGTGCCGCCGAAGAATTTTCCTCGGCGGCATTTTGTTTTTTGGCAGCCTTGTTCTACTTTTAAACTTTCATTTAGGGCGAAATTTCGCTTATTCAACCAATTATACTGAGGGGGGTAATATTCCAAAAATCCATGTTTGAATTTTGAAATTTTGAAACCCGCCATTCACCATTCACCATAAATAAATATGACGAAACCATTAACAATCCCAACAATGGCAATGCTTGCTGCCGAAGACCGACAACCAGAAGTATTGTTTTGGGTTGGGTGTGCGGGTAGCTTCGATGCGCGGGCACAAAAAGTGACGATTGCTTTTTCAAAAATTTTGAACGAAGTCGGTATTGATTTCGCCATTTTGGGCAACGAGGAAATGTGTACAGGTGACCCTGCACGTCGAGCGGGCAACGAATTTATTTTCCAAATGATGGCATTACAGAACATCACAACCATGAATATGTATGGTGTCAAAAAGATTGTCACTGCGTGCCCACATTGTTTTAATACCTTGAAAAATGAATATCCTGCGCTTGGTGGTCATTATGAGGTTGTGCATCATGCCCAATATTTACAAAGTCTCATCAACGATGGACGTTTGAAAATCGAAGGAGGAGCATTCAAAGGAAAGAAAATTACGTATCATGACTCATGTTATATAGGTCGAGCCAATGGCATTTATGAAGCACCCCGTGAAGTCTTAGCGCAGTTAGATGCCGAATTGGTGGAGTTGAAACGTTGCCGTACCAATGGCTTGTGTTGTGGTGCTGGCGGTGCACAAATGTTCAAAGAAGATGAACCAGGTGACAAGCGGATTAACATCGAAAGGGCGGACGAAATCTTAAAAACTGATGCCACAATCGTAGCAGCCAATTGCCCGTTTTGTATCACTATGTTGTCAGATGGGATGAAAGCGAAAGACAAGCAAGACGACATCATGGTCTTTGATTTGTCTGAACTAATAGTCAATAATAATGGCTGGTAGCACGGAAATGCCTTGTAATATTATTACAATACATCATTAACACGCAAAAAAAGCTGTTTTCTTTCGAAAGCAGCTTTTTTTTTTAGAATCTGTTTTATATTTGTATAGGCAAGTGAGAATCCTTTATTAAACTGTTAAAATATTTTTATGAATAAGTTAATCAATCTTTAATAGTTGTTACTTCTATTTTAACCCAAGTCCCAATGACAGAAGGTTAACAAAATGAGGTTTAATAAATGGGGTTCCAAAAACCGTAGTTCCCTCGCCAATCTTACGATTGCGCGAGG
>JANMJN010000077.1:0-8828 GCA_031371355.1 Saprospiraceae bacterium | reverse complement strand
AAACTCTCAAAACAAATAGAAATAAACGAGATTGACGATGATGAATGGTAGTGGATAAAAATGAACTCACAACAAATGGTTGGCAAAAGTAGGGCTGAAGTAATAAAACTTGAGCATTTGGAATTCTATTTAACAATAGTGCTATATTTAACATTAGGAACTTTAATCCCTGCCTTCCCCACACACCAAAATACAAAAAGTGAGACAGAATTACTAATTCTATCTCACTTTTCTATACTGACGGGTACTATTCGGTGACTCATTCTGTATTTCCGTGTTGTTTCCGAGACAAAAGTTATAACGATTCGCTCATTTTCATAACAGCCCAAAAAACCAGTGGGTTCGGGATACACCTTTCCTTTAACTTCTCCTTTTCACCAAAAGAACAGCAACGCTGGGGTTCTGTCACATGTTTGGATTAAAAGTAAAGTCTTTACCGTGTCAAAAAAAACAATCGAAACTGTTCCAATTCCGTCAACTCTTGTTGTACAAAACGATTGAATAAACGTTCACCAACTTGCTCATGTAAAGCAGAAATGCCTACGTCAATCAAACGCAAACCTGTTGGTGTCAGAAAGATATTGTCAAAAGTCAATCCTGGCATATCAGAAGGGCGACGCAAATCCCGATGGACAAAACCGCTTTTATGCAATTGGTGTAGTTCATCTTCAAAAACATCTAACCACAATTCACGGCTTTCATATTCGTAAGCCCGAAAATCCATAGGATAAAGCCTTTCCATAACCAACATTTCAGCTTCATCATTGAGTTCATCCAGCCGAATAAAGCGCACGACTAAGCCATTCACCTTATTGGCAAATTGTAATTTAATCGACTCTGAACCAATATCAGAGCGTGTATCACCTGTAAATATTTTACCGACTTCTGTATCTGAAAGGGCAATGACTGTATTATTAGCTCCAGATGACAGTGTACGTGGATAACGTTTTTTCATATTATGGTTTCAAATTTTTAAAAGAAGAAACAAAATTAACACATGGACTCAAGAAAAACGATAAAAAGGGCTCTTCTAAGGATTTTTCCTCAAGAGGCTCGCTAAATAAAACGATACCCCTCAGTATTAACCCTTCACATGAGTCTTCCCGAATTGTGAAACAGTTTAATCCTTTACCATAATCCAATAAATCTGTTAGTTGCTGTCTCATTTTATCCCCAAAATCACCCCCCTCAGTATTTCAGGCTGTTTCATAAAGAATATATGCGGTAAACTGTCCTTCACGATGTATTCTACAGGTGCATTCACCAAATGTTTTTTGGCAAATTCTATATTGACAAACGGCACAACATCATCGTTTTTGCCATGGATATAAACAGTCGGCGTTGTGATTTTACACCAATTAGGCTCCATTTTAAGACATTCATGAGCATGAGCTAACTTTTCATCGTTGGCAATGATGAAGTTTTGTGGCATTGCCCACTTTATCGCCCAATAATTTAAAGGTTTGTTGAACCAAAAACGCTTTTCATTATTCGGGTCAATCGCTGGGGCAGACAGCACCAGGTTATCTATCAAGTGTGGATAATCCATAGCCAATCGCGCCGCAATGGTGCCACCATAAGAATGACCGACCAATATTGTTTTAGTACCCACGTATCGGGCTTTTTTCAAAATAGGCAGTAAATAACCCACTTGCTTTTCAATAGACACTTCCGTCTTGCCAAAATCGGAATAACCGTGTCCATATCGGTCAGGCACTATCATTTTATAGTGATTCAACAAAGCTGTATCACTCAAATACGATACAAAACCAGATGCCGTTCCCAAAGCACCATGCAAAAAAATAACAACTGGCTGCGAATCACGCCCCATTTCAAAATAGCGGATGGTGTGATTGCCACCCATCTTATAGCGATGAATTTGAAAATCGTAAGGCAGATGACCAAAGCGTTTTATTGCTTCTCTATCGCTGATGCGAAAACGAAAACAAGATGAAAAAGTTAGAACAACAAAAAAAGAAAGGAGAAAAAGAGGGTATTTATTCATGATTCTGTGTTATTTTAATATCATCACAGCAAAAATAACGTCCTTTTTGATGTCTTGTTATCGACTTGAATAAAAATCTGTAACCGTTTTTCCTATCTTTACCGTGATTGTTTTTTTTGACCACAGATGACACTGATTCGACGGGTTTTCACTGATTTCTTTTAGTTCCTTACAGGATGACAAGAAAGAAATCAGTGAAAATCTGTCGCAACAGTCCAATCAGTGGTCAAAAAAAATCAAACTTTATCATCTATCCATAAAAAAAATATGACACAACAAAACGACACAGCCTTTTTTGGACACCCACGTGGCTTAGCCACGCTATTTTTTACGGAAATGTGGGAACGATTCTCCTATTATGGTATGCGTGCCTTATTGATTTTATTTATGACTGCCAGCGTAGCAGACGGTGGTTTGGGTTTTAACATCCGTTTAGCAGGTGTGGTTTATGGCATATACACCGCTTTAGTTTATATGACCAATTTGCCAGGCGGTTGGATAGCAGACCGATTCATGGGTGCACGAAAAGCCGTTTTTGTGGGTGGTGTTATCATCATGTGTGGGCATATCCTATTGATGTTCACCGGTTTAGCTTTTTTTTATACGGGTTTATTGTGTGTCATCATCGGCACAGGTTTATTGAAACCAAATATCAGTACGATGGTTGGCGGTTTATATCCTCAAGAAGATAAAAGACGAGATGGTGGCTTTTCGCTTTTCTATATGGGCATCAATTTGGGGGCATTTATTGCGCCTTTGATATGTGGTTATTTAGGTCAAAAGGTCAATTGGCATTTTGGCTTTGGTGCGGCGGCGGTTGGTATGTTTTTCGGCTTATTGCAATATAAATTAACAGAAAAATACTTAGGAGATGTGGGCTTACCTTCTCTAAAAGCACAAGACCCTCAAGCGATTAGCGTTGCAAAACGCCAATTAGGAATGGGTTTGGGCTATTTTGCTTTGTTCATTTTGATATTATTGGGCTTGGTCTATGGCAATGTTTTCGAGGTCAATGCCCGCAATTTAAGTATCTTGTTTGGCGGCATTTATGTCGTCTTGGTTTTGGGCTATTTCAGTTCGTTGTTTCTCCAAAAAGACTTTACAGAAGAAGAACGGGGTCGTTTGGTGGTCATTGTCGTCTTGTTTATTGCCGCCGCTTTGTTTTGGGCGAGTTACGAACAAGTTGGTTCAACATTAAGTCTCTTTGCGGATAGATTTACACAAAACAGCGTCTTCGGCAATGACTTCCCTTCATCGTGGTGGCAATCCGTTCATGCGTTGGTGATTATCTTTTTTGCGCCAGTCTTTGCGTGGCTATGGGTTTATTTAGCAAAACGGGACAAAGAGCCTTCGATTCCACTCAAATTTTCTATGGGCTTACTGTTTGCGGGTTTGAGTTTCCTACTTTTAGTTCCTGCCGCCTTGTATTTAGGTGCAAACGTGGGTTCAAAGGTTGGACCTCAATGGTTATTGACCGTTTTCTTTTTGCAAACGCTTGGCGAATTGTGTTTAAGTCCAGTCGGTTTGAGTTCTATGACCAAATTAGCACCACAACGGATAGTTGGACAAATGATGGGGGTCTGGTTTTTAGCCGCTTCTGTCGGCAATTTTATCGGTGGACAAGTAGGCAGTTTGTTTGAGTCATTCCCTTTGCATCAAATCTTTTTCACGGTCTTTGTTTTTGCAGCAACGACGGGTATTTTGATGTTTTTGTTTAGGAAAAAACTGTCGGCGTTGATTGGGAAATAGTTATTGGAAAAAACTACTTATTTCTAATGTCATTATTAAATCTAAATCTCATAAATGAAAAATATAAAAATCACTGGCGCAGACAATCGCTTGATAACCATGGACTTACACCGTCCCGAAACCACTAAGCCTGTCCCTATCGTCATATTCGCACATGGCTTCAAAGGGTTTAAGGATTGGGGTTGTTGGCATTTAATCGCAGCAGCATTCTCAAAAAAAGGCTTTGCATTCATCAAATTTAACTTTTCACACAACGGTACGACACCAGACATGTTGGATACGTTTGCAGATTTAGAAGCATTTGGACAAAATACCTATTCAAAAGAATGGACGGATTTAGATTGTGTACTAAATTGGGTCACAGAAAATGCGACGCCATTAGGCTTTGATTTGAATCAATTATCCTTAATTGGACATAGTCGAGGCGGTGGCATAGCTATTGCCAAAGCCGCGACTGATAGGCGTATCAAAAAGTTAGTCACATGGGCATCCGTATCCTCATTGGCGTGGTTGTGGGCATCTGAAACCGTCAAAAAGCAATGGGAAAACGACGGCGTTCTATATCAAATGAATGCGCGCACCCATCAAAACATGCCACTTTATTATACGCTATGCTCTGATTATGAAGCACATAAGTCCATTTTTCATTTAGATATCGTTGCGCCCCGAGTTTTACAACCGTGGTTAATCATTCATGGCACAGCCGATACGAGCGTTTCGCCATCGGCTGCCTTACATCTGCATCATTTACAACCCCATGCTAAATTGCAATTGATTGCAGATGCCGATCATACTTTTGGCGGCAAACATCCTTGGGATTCGAGTGAATTGCCCCCCCTCAGTATAAAATTGGTGAAAACAACTGTTGACTTTTTGTCAACCTAAAATCAAAACTTCAAATGCCGCACTGTTTGTCCGTCATTAATCAATTGTTTGAGTGAATCAATGCCAATTTTAAGATGTGTATTCAAGAAATTGGAGGTGACTGTCTTATCGTTTTCTTCCGTTTTGACACCTTCTGGAATCATTGGAATATCACTCACCAACAACAAAGCGCCTGTTGGTATATGGTTTTTGAAACCTACAGTAAAAATCGTTGCAGTTTCCATATCAACAGCCATGCAACGCAACTCACGTAGGTATTCTTTAAAATCTTCTTTATGTTCCCAAACGCGGCGGTTCGTCGTGTAAACCGTTCCCGTCCAATAATCCATCTCATAGTCTCGAATAGTGGTCGAAATGGCTTTTTGCAAAGCAAAAGCAGGCAAAGCAGGTACTTCTGGCGGTAAATAGTCATTTGAAGTTCCTTCTCCACGGACTGCTGCGATGGGTAATATCAAGTCGCCGACCTTATTTTTGTCATGTCTCAAACCACCACATTTGCCCAAGAACAAAACGGCTTTTGGTCTTATTGCCGTCAATAAATCCATGATGGTCGCCGCATTAGGGCTGCCCATTCCGAAATTAATAATGGTAATATTATCAGCTGTGGCGCATTGCATTGAACGGTCTTTGCCACTGACTTCAACATTGTGCCATTCGGCAAAGAGATTGACATAGTTCGAGAAATTAACAAGGATGATGTACCGCCCAAATGCGTCAAGCGGTAAACCTGTATAGCGTGGCAGCCAGTTATTAACGATTTCTTGTTTTGTCTTCATACTTAATGATTTGATTGTGAATAGTTTATAAAGTATTTTTTCCTCTTCGAGTAGGGTGATTTGAGCGAAGGTACGGAAACACTTTTCATTTTTTTACTTTTTTCAAAAAACAAGTAAAGGATTTTTAGATACACCGTTTTTAAAATTTCAAAAACGGAAACATTAACTTTGCCCCAATTATGAAAAGATTTTTTTTACCTAAATAATTTTCATCTTATGCAAATTCAATTTAACTTAACAGTCATGTACAAATCCTTACTTTTTACCGTTTTTTATTGTCTCATCCCCCCCCTCAGTATTTTTGCTCAAATTACCGTATCACCGACCTTTCCAACAGTAGATGCCAATGTAACCATTACTTATGATGCGACCCAAGGCAATGCCGCACTTGTCGGTGTGTCTCCTATTTACACGCATACAGGTGTGGTTACCACAGCAAGTACTTCAACAAGTGATTGGAAATACACAAAATACCCATGGGCGACAAATGCGGCGGACAATGTGTTAGCCGCTTTAGGCAGTAACAAACACAGCATTACGTATAATATCCGTTCCTACTATGGTATTCCAGCTTCGGGTGTAACAGTCAAACAATTGGCGATGGTATTTCGCAACGGCACGGGTTCTCAGGTTGGCAAAACAGCTACGGAGGGCGATATTTTGTATGATGTTTGGGACGGCACATCTTTCGTTTCAAAAATTACGACCCCCTCAGTACCCAATATCACTGTAAACATAGGCGATATGGTTTCTTTTCAAGCAGAAACCTCTGCAAATGCCGCTTCGATGGTATTAAGATTGAATGGTACTTTAGTCAAATCAATGTCGGGTACAAACGTTATGACCCATACTTTTACCGCTTCAAATCCTGGTTTAAACACCGTAACATTTGCTGCAAATGATGGCGTAAACATTGCGACGCAAAAGACTTTCACCTATTTTGCTATGCCCAATGTCATTGTTCAAAACCCAACAACGACTTTAAGTCCTGGCGCAAAAGATAATGGAAATGGCACCGTCACTTTTATGCTACGGGTACCAAGTGGTGGTAAAACCTTTGCTTATTTGGCAGGTAGTTGGAACAATTTCACGTATGACAACAGCTCTTTGATGTATCGCAGCACCGATGGCACTTATTTTTGGCAGACTGTGAGCGGATTTTCAGCTGGTCAAACGTATTTGTATCAATTCAATGTGGACGGTACGCGATTGGCAGACCCAATGAGCCATACTGTGCTTGACCCAAGTAACGACGCATTTATTTCTTCAACGATTTATCCCAATAAACCCGCTTATCCGAGTGGGGCATCAGGTTTTGTCACAATTTATGAGCATCAAAAACCGGCTTATAATTGGCAAGTACCGAGTTTTAATCGCCCATTCAAGTCGAGTTTAGTCATTTATGAACTTCTTGTACGCGACTTTACGACCAAACGGAGTTTTCAAGCTGTCATAGATTCCATTGATCATCTTAAACGATTGGGGGTTAATGCCATTGAATTTATGCCCGTTCAAGAATTTTCAGGCAACGATAGTTGGGGTTACAATCCCGTTTTTTATGCTGCCCTTGACAAAGCCTATGGACCGTCTGATAAGTTCAAAGAACTGATTGACCTTTGTCACCAAAACGGCATGGCGGTCATTTTAGACGTGACTTTTAACCATATTGAAGGCACTTCGCCACTTTGTCTACTCTATTGGGATGCGGCGGTGAGTAAACCAACGGCAAATAATCCGTGGGTCAATCGAGACAGTCGGCATCCGTTCAGTCCAGCCCCCGACTTAAATCATGAAAGCAGTTGGACAAAAGAATATGTGAAAGCAGCATTTAAATATTGGCTCGATGAATTTCATGTGGACGGCTTTCGTTTTGACCTTGCAAAAGGTTTTACACAAAACAATAATTGTGGTGGCAGCCAATTCGATGATGCTTGTTGGAGTCAATATGATGCCAGTCGAGTGGCTATTTTGAAGGATTATAACAGTTATATTCAAGCACAAGCACCCGGTTTGTATGTTATTTTAGAGCATTTAGGTCAAGCGCAAGAGGAACAAGAATTGGGCGCAAATGGCATGATGCTTTGGGAAAAACTACACACCAACTACAAACAAGCGGCTATGGCGTGGTCATCCAGCAGCAATTTAGATGTGGCATCACCTAAAAGTACAACACTTAGGACTTGGGACAGTTATGATCGCCCATTGACTTATGCTGTTAGCCATGACGAGGAACGTTTGATGGTGGAATGTAAAAATAGTGGCAATCAAATAGCAGGTTACTCCACACGTGATGTGTCCACGGCTTTAAAACGGATGGAGTTAATTGCCGCTTTTTTATACACTGTTCCGGGTGCAAAAATGCTGTGGATGTTCGATGAATTGGGTTATGATTATGGTATCAACGACTTCGGTGGTCGGACTAGTGCAAAACCACCCATTTGGCAAAGCCTAAGCAATCCTGAGCGTTTAAAATTGTTCAAAGTATGCGCCAATATCATCAAATTGCGGACACAAAACCCCTCAGTATTCGGCACTGATCAACACAATCCAGCGGATTTAGCAGGGGCAAATTGGTATCATAAACATTTGCATTTAAGTCCTGCAGGTGGTCCTTTTTGGGTAACGATTGTGGGAAACTTTGATGTTGTTAATCAGAATTTACCTGCCTATTTTCAACATACTGGCACTTGGTACGACTATTTGAGTGGGCAAGCGGTCAATGTGACGAATACAGGAATGACCTTTAATTTGCAACCTGGAGAATACCATATTTATACGAATCAACAACTGCCAACACCGCCCGAAGGTTATACGCCTTGGGCATCTGTCATTCCTGTTGAGCTGATGCACTTTACGGGTAAAGTGACTGATAAAACGGATGCCACTTTAACTTGGCAAACTGCCAGTGAACGCAACAATGCTTTTTTTACTATTGAACGCAGTTTTGACGGTAAGCAATTCATTGAAATCGGTCAAATAAAGGGAAATGGTACAACAAATCAAGCACACAGCTATCATTTCACCGACCGCAACGTAGCTTACGGCTTAGTTTACTATCGCCTCCGCCAAACAGATTTTGATGGTAAAGAGACGTATTCCAATATTGTTTCTTTAACATTTGGGACAATTAAAAATACTGTTTTGGTGTACCCAAATCCAACTTCGGATAAAATTTATGTTCAAAATACAACTTTTACTGAGGGGGGTGTTTTGACGGATAATGTCGGTCGCATTCTTATAAATTATCCTAAAATACCGCGTGAGATTTCATTGAGTACGTTGCCTTCTGGCATTTACTTCTTGAAAATTGGGGTTGAGAACTTTAGGATTGTGAAACAATAATAACGGTTTATATGAAGGGGCAACGTAAGTGTTGCCCTTACATATGAACCAAACTCTATTTTTACCAACTT
>JANMJN010000075.1:0-5618 GCA_031371355.1 Saprospiraceae bacterium | reverse complement strand
GATGTTAGCCACCCCGGGGACGGCGCCCTGGGCACCGGCGAGCACCGCAGCGGCCGCCAGGGGAGGTGTGCCCACGAGGGCGCTCTTCCCGAGGGCACGGAACCGTTCGATAACGCGCAGGAAGTGCACGAAGTCGCCGCTTGAGTCCTTCGCCCCGGCCACGTTCGGCAGCTCGGCGATTCTCGCCATGGTGGCGGGGGCCAGCATGACCTTGGTGGTGCTGGGGATGTTGTAGATGACCACCGGGAATGCGGGAGATAATGTCTTGAAATCCACTAAAGATGTCCGTTTCAAAGGTACGACAAGTAGTAAAGAAGTTAATAAAGCTATTTCGGTCAACGTTTTTCCGAACCCTACAAAAGATGTTTTGAATATTGACCTCGACGATGTTCAAAATGCACAAATGACAATGACCGACATAAATGGCAGAGTTTTGTTAATTAAGCAAATAACAGAAAAAACGAGTAAAATCAACATCGCACATTTAACAAAAGGGTATTATAATGTTCAGATTCAAACAGCTGGAAAATCTGTTTCAAAGAAAATAGTCATTAACTAAATGCCTTTTTTTATACATAAAGTCAGAATGCATACACAGTCGTCATTCTGGCTTTTGTTGTTTTATACTGAGAGGGGGCTTAAGGAAGGGTCAGGCAAATAAAACACTATTTATATCATCTCAACATTTATTTCAAAATATAAAATTGCAACATTAATCCACATGGCAAAAAGAAGTAGTTACCCTCCTCTTATTCTTCTAATCATGATATTAGGATTGGCTTCCCGCAAATTTTCAGCACCGAACTCATGGATTTTTCTTTATTGTGGAGACGTACTTTGGGCGGCTATGTTTTACTTCATTTTTAGGTTTTTATTTATTCATAAAAACCTTTTTATCAATACTTTAATAACGATAACATGGTGTTTTATTATCGAATTTTCTCAACTCTATCAAAGTAATTGGATAAATAACATCAGAGCGACGACGATAGGTGCACTCGTTTTAGGGTCAGGATTTTTATGGACGGATTTGGTGTGTTATATAATAGGTGTGGGTTTAGGGCTTGTTATTGATAGGCTAATGTTTAGAAAAGTATAGGAATGGCTGCTTTAACTTTTTTGTCATTTTGAGCGCAGCGAAGAAATCTAAATTTGTAAAATAGACTTTAATATAGACTAATATTAAGTAAAATAGAGAGTTCTTCGCTGCGCTCAAAATGACAAAAAAGCAGTGGTAATTTTATAACAAATTGATAGTCAAAGAGATATTCGCATTTAAGAGTTTAGAAATCGGACAATTCTCCTTAGCATTTATAGCTAATTCCTCCAATTTTTCGGCTGTCAATCCTTCTGCTTTTACAGATGTCGTCATATCTATTTGATTGATCCCACCATTTTCTAAAATAACAACAGCCGTTGTTTGGATTTCATCCGCAGTCAAACCTGCTTCTTGTAAATTGAAAGCCAACTTCATTGAAAAACAGCCTGAATGTGCTGCGGCAATCAATTCTTCAGGGTTTGTACCGATGCCATCGGCAAAACGCGATTTGAAGCCATATTGCGCCTCCTTTAAAACACCACTTTGGGTAGTTAATTGTCCAGTACCATCTTTGCCTGTACCGTTCCAAACGGCAGTTGCTTTTCTTTTAATTTGCATGATTTTGATTGTTTTTTATGATAAAAATGATTTTACTCTTTTTGAAAAAGGTATAGAAGACGAGTGTTTGAATAGTTTTTTTGCAAAAAAAAGCTACTTCAACCTCCGTCTTCTATACCTTTAATACTCATCATACCCCTCAGTATTTCTCTGATTTCTAAGCTTTATCAATGTGAATCGCGTGTAACAATACTCCCTGACCCACCACGCAAAAAGCCAAAATCAGCCCCTAAATGCGCTTGTTCAACATTATTGACATACAAATGAGCATATCCACGATTCAATTTCAAATCAAACGGCTGCCAATATTTACGGCGTTCCGCCAGTTCTTCATCAGAAACTTCCAACGTTAAACTCCGATTAGGCACATCCAGTTTAATCCAATCGCCATTTTTGACCAAAGCTAAGTTGCCGCCATCCGCAGCTTCTGGCGAAACATGCAAAACGACCGTACCGAAACCCGTGCCACTCATACGTCCGTCAGAAATACGCACCAAGTCTTTTACCCCTTTGAGCAACAGCTTTTTAGGCAAAGCCATATTGCCAACTTCTGCCATACCAGGATAGCCTTTTGGTCCAACATTTTTCAAAACCATGATGCTCTTTTCGTCAATTTCTAAATCAGGATCTTCAATGCGCGCATGATAATCTTCAATGGTTTCAAAAACAACCGCTTGACCACGATACGTCAACAATTCCGGACTCGCCGCCGAAGGTTTCAGCACCGCACCATTTGGCGCAAGGTTGCCCCGCACGACAACGATACCCGATTCAGGTTTGAAAGGCGTTTCCATGGTGGCAATAACATCGTCGTTATAGGCTTCCGCATCCGCACAAACAGTACCCATTGATTTGCCAGTTACAGTTATTACATTGTTGTGAATTATGCTTTTCATTTCTTTTATGACAGCAGGCAAACCGCCTGCATAGTACAAATCTTCCATGAAATGTGCACCAGAAGGCTGAATATTGGCTAAAAGTGGTATATTTTGCGACCATTTATCAAAATCATCAATCGTCAAATCCACACCAATACGCCCTGCAATCGCCAAAAGATGAATGACAAAATTGGTCGAACCACCAATCGCAGCATTGACCATAATGGCATTTTCAAAAGCCTCCCGGGTCAATACTTTTGAGAGTTTTAAATCCTCTTTAACCATATCCACAATACGACGACCAGACAATTGAGAAATGACTTTACGCCGTGCATCAGCCGCCGGAATCGAAGCATTGTTGGGCAATGACAAACCGAGTGCTTCTACCATCGTCGCCATCGTCGAAGCGGTTCCCATGACCGCACAATGCCCTTGTGTCCGCGCCATACACGCCTCTGCTTCAACAAATTCGGCTTGTGTGATTTCGCCCAATTTATGCGCTACATCGAACCGCCATACATCAGAAGTGCCAATATCTTTGCCTTTCCAATGTCCTTTAAGCATCGGTCCGCCTGAAATGACAATGGTTGGAATGTCCACACTACAAGCACCCATAACGAGCGAAGGTGTTGTTTTATCACACCCACACAACAAAACAACACCGTCAATCGGATTGGCGCGAATAGATTCCTCAACATCCATACTCGCCAAATTGCGGTACAACATGGCGGTTGGTTTTATCAACGTTTCTCCCAAAGACATGACGGGAAATTCTACTGGAAAACCGCCCGCTTCCAATACACCTTTTTTGACCGCTTCCGCTAAATCGCGGAAATGTGCATTACAGGGCGTTAATTCAGACCACGTATTGCAAATGCCTATGACAGGTTTTCCCTCAAAAAAGTCTTTCGGAATCCCTTGATTTTTCATCCATGCACGATAGATGAAGCCATCTTTGCCCGTTTTGCCAAACCAATTTTGGCTTCTTAAGGTTGTTTTATCCATTTTTGTTATTTTTTGCTGTAAAGTTGGTAAATTTTTATGAGAAGATACCCCCCTCAGTAAAAAACATAAAAAAACGGCTAAACAGTTGTTACACAACCATTTAGCCGTTTTTTTATTAATGGATAATGGATAATGGATAATGGAAAATGAAAAATATTATCCATTATCCAATTTCCATTATCCATTATTTACTATCGCAATATCTGTACATACCCCGACATCGTTTTGCCACCGCCTAAATCCAATATCCAGAAATACGTGCCATCAGGCAAAGCTTTATTGTCATAAGTACCTTTCCAATCATTTTTATAGTCGGTGGCATCAAAAACTTGGTTGCCCCAACGATTGAAAACCAGCAACTTAGAACCTTGGTGTTTTTCAAGCCCCAAGATAGTAAACGCATCGTTTTTACCATCATCGTTTGGCGAGAAGCCAGAGAAGACGACCACATCATCGCATAAAATTTCAATACTGACCACCGTAGTATCTGAACCAACAGTGTTGATAATGGCATAAATAAAGCTGTCACGCGGTTCACAATTGTTCAATGTTGTTCTATATGTCACAATGCCTGTCGCTGGATTGACCGTTACTGTGCCGTATTTCGGTTGGCTCACGAGTTCAACTTGAGTTGCCACATTGAAAGTCGAGTCGTTTTTCATCACCTCAATTTCGGTACTTGAACCATACGACAAAGTGGCTTTATCTGGCATCGCAATAGGCGGCACTAAACGCAAACCTCGTGATTTGACATTGACTATAAAACGTGTCGTATCGCAATTTCCAAATTCATCGCAGAGAACAAGACAAGCCGTATCGCTGCCCGCTTCATCAGCGAAGTAATTGATACACAAGCCATTAACAATGAAATTGACATAATCAACGGCATTTGGTTCGCAGACATTTTTCAAAATCAAACGTGTACCCACCATCAATGAACGGTCAACGCAATAGGTTGAATCTGTGCCAACGAAGACATTATGAACCACAGTTTTAAACGTCTGTTGTGTCGATTTTACTACTTTTACACGTATTATAGTTGTATCACAAACACCTGCCGGGTCGCACCGCAACAAACAGACCGTATCGAAACCTTCACGTTGACCCCTCAGTAAAATACAGTCAGTTTGGTCATTGACCGAAGCCGATATTTTACCTTGTGGTGTGCAAATTGTCTTTACAACGGTTTCTGATGCTATCGCTCGATTGGTTTTTGTTAAACAATAGTCTATTGTTTTACCAACCAAAACCGTTGTATCTACATAAACTGTTGGTATGTGCTGAATGATGTTGATTGGGAGACAAGTTACGTTTGCAACAATTGTATCAGAACACCCCCTCAGTAAATTCGTAAATATGAATACGTGACGACCCGTTTCTACATTAAAACTCAAAGCACGAGTATTGTAAGTAAAATTAGGTCTGAATTCAGCGACTTTTGTGCCATTTTTAGCCCACAACATTTGACCGTAATCTCGTCCAGTAAAGCCTCCTTTGATGGCAAAAGTTGTTTGTTCCAACACCCAATGTCCACCGTTATCCCAGCGATTCATAGAGTCAACAAGCGCACGGATATTCGGAATTTGACCACTATATGTATTATTTCCAACCCGCCAAGACTGCAATTCCCAAGGACCATAAGGGTTTGTCATTAACAAACTAAAATATGTATAAGAGATAATGGTATCATTTGAGCAAGTGCCATAGCCGCCTGTGTACGGTCTACCGTCGAGCGTAATGCGATAAGATGCTGTATCTGCTCCATGTAAATTGGTACAGAATGAAGCAGTCGTACCACAAATCGTTGATAAACTGACCGAATCTGGCGTAATTTGAACGCAACTTGTATCACTCGGTGTCACATAAGCTTTGACAGTGATAACGATTGTCGTTGTGTCACACACGCCATTTGCATAACAACGGCGGATGCACAATGAATCACGTCCTGCCCGAACACCTAAGAAACGGATGCAATCGATTCTATCATCCATCACATAACCTGCGAAACCTTGATAGTTGCTGCTGCAAATATTCGTCAATACTGTTTCTGAAGGCAATACATTTGACGTTATACAAAC
>JANMJN010000066.1:0-11038 GCA_031371355.1 Saprospiraceae bacterium | reverse complement strand
ATAGCAATTCCGTATTGGCGGGATAGTTTGTTGGCTTGTTTGAAAGAATTGCCTTAGGGGTTTTTCAAGATTCCAAAATTTCTAATATGAGATGAGTCCTTCTCAATTTTGGAATCATTGACGAAGCTAAGGCATTACTTTTTCAGTGAGTAAATCAAGTGATTTTTGCAGACAGTGCAAAAACGCATTTCTATCCTTTTCCGATAAATGTGCCAACAGGCAACTGTTAGTGCGTTTTCTGAATAGCTCCATTTTTTCAAGTAACAACCACCCTTCTTCTGTGAGAATGAGTGATTTTTTGCGCCAATCGCCTTTTTCTCTTACCTGTTCGACCAAATTTTTCATGATAAGCAAGTTAAGCACATTTGTAATATTTGGTCGAGATATATTCAGAGCTTTAGCCAATTCACTGGCGAGGATAGGGCGGCTTGTTTTGTTTTCCTCGATGTATTCAATATTGGGGTCATCCGCCAAATACAGCATAATCAAGTATTGTTGGGTCGTTATACCGTAACGCTGGCAATAACCATCGCATCTTTTATTGATTACATTTGCCAGATTGAGTAACGACATAACGATTGACTCCTCTACCGTTTTTTGTAGTTTAAAAGGCTTTAAATCGTGGTTTTGAGCTGCGTTAAGTGTAGGGATATTTGTTGTGTTATTCGTCGTATAGTTTGTGGAGGACATATTTTGGTTTTAGATTGGATGTGTAGCACGTATTTTTTCAAAGGTTAAAAGTAGAAATAGTGTTTGTGTTTTATGAGAAAAATACATAAATATTATAAAAATGCCACAATTATGGTATTCAACCTATTTTATTTTCTACATAATGACGGTTAGTAAATAGAAAAATAGACTTTGCAAGAGCATCATGCCATCTGTTAAGCCATAAAAATAATAGTCGTTTCTGTTTTTTTGTGTGAACCCCACAACAGAAATACTTGCCGAGTAGGTCAATAACAGAGAAATTGTGTTTTTGAAAGGATAAATGCCTTGCTTATTTAACATGAAAACAATAAAAACACAACCTACTAAAGCTAAAATACCTAAATATTTAGCATTTTGAACGCCTATACTGAGGGGTATAGTTTTGACATTTGTTTTTGCATCAACATCCATATCTCGTATATCGAAGGGAATTGTTAAAGCAAAAATGAATAAAGCTCTTTCTAAAAACATCATTTTTACGTGAATATCCAAGATATTACCAATTTCTCGAACAGGCAAAATGACGGTAACAAAAGCCCAAACAAAAGCTATTGTGAAGATTTTAATAAAGGGCAAATCACGCAAGCGTTTTCCATCGAAAATGGGTAAAACGTAGGCAAGCGACAAGAAAGTAGCAACAACAAGACTTCCTTGAGTGGCTATTTTTATCTTGAAAAATAAAAATATACAAAACAAACCCGCTAAAATGGTCAATATACTGAGGGGGGTGCTGAACGATTTTGTTTTCAAAAAACGTTGATTATCAATGAGTTGTTTTTTCAAAAAAAAAGTGATGGGTTTGTGAATATTGTAAAGAAAAAAGGTTGCCGAAGCGACAAAAATGGGTAAAATACTTTGAGAAACGTTGTCATCACCTAAAAAACCGCAAGTTTGTACCGTCTGTGAATAGGCACAAAGTGCAATGAAAAAATTGCCATAAAGAAGGAAATTGATGATTTTCATAGGGATAAAGATAAGCCTTTGAAAATTATTGCAACAAAAAAGCCTTGAATACAATGTGTGTTCAAGGCTTTTTAATTGAAATAATATTTATTAAAAATATTTAAAATTATGATTGGCTTCAATTTTTTGAAGTACCTCGTACATGAGTTTAATGACGTTTTGAACGTCTTCTTTGTCTGCCATTTCAACTGTTGTATGCATATAACGCAACGGCAAGGAAATGAGTGCAGACACAACACCACCGTTTGAGTATGCGAAGGCATCGGTGTCCGTACCTGTCGTACGGCTTGACGCTTGACGCTGGAACGGAATCTGTTTCTCCTCGGCAGTGTCAATGATGAGGCTCAAAAGTCGGTTGTGTACTGAGGGGGCATAGCTAAGGCTCGGTCCTTTGCCACAACGCACATCGGCTTGTACTTTCGCATTCATCAAAGGCGTAGAAGTGTCGTGACAGACATCGGTGACGATGGCGACGTGCGGTTTGATGGTATCTGCAATCATTTCTGCACCACGTAAACCGACTTCTTCTTGGACAGCGTTGACGATATAAAGCGAAAACGGCAAAGTGATGTTGTTTTCTTTCAAAAGACGTGCAACTTCTGCAATGCAAAAACCACCTATACGATTGTCTAAAGCACGACCGCAATAAAAACGGTTGTTTATCTCCATCAACTCATCTTCGTAAGTAATGACGCATCCAACATGAACGCCCAATTCGAGGGCTTCATCGCGGTTTTTGACCCCAATATCAATAAAAATATTGGCTAATTCGGGTACTAAAGTCGCGTCTTTGCCTTGCCTGACATGGATAGCAGGCCAGCCAAAAACGCCTTTAATGATGCCTTTTTTAGTGTGTATATTGACGCGTTTTGAAGGCGCAATAAGATGGTCAGAGCCGCCATTGCGGACGACACTGATGAAGCCATTGTCGTCAATATGGTTCACAAACCACGAGATTTCGTCGGCATGACCTTCGATAACAACACGATAAGGTTGATTTGGGTTAATGATGGCATAAGCCGTTCCATAATTATCGAGATGCCATTCGTCAATGTAAGGACGTATGTAATCGAGCCACAATTTTTGGCCAGAAGCCTCAAAACCCGTCGGGGAGGCATTATTAAGATACGCGTGCAGGAATTTTTCAGACGCCGCCGTTATTACACTCATCTAAAGTTTATCGTATATTGGTTTTTTAATTTTGGTTTTTAGAAATTTATCGGTTTAAAAACTTATTTTTAATGAAAAATTGATAACAAAATTTAATTTTCACTACCAATAGTTCATTAAAAAGCTTGTATTAAAAAAATGACCGCAAATTTACAAAAAAAGCTGAAAATTAATATATCTGCTTTATTTTACTTTGCATTTATTCCCCATTCAGTAGGAGAAACTCGCCAACTTTCCAAAGTTGCTAAATCATCGGGCGAAATATATTGCATCGCGATGGCTTTTTCGACCAAAACATTGTAGTTAGACAGTGTATCGAAAGGGCATTTTGCTTCATGGAAAACGTCCTCTGCTTTTTGGAAACCGTAACTAAAAATAGCTAAAACGCCGACGACAACACAGCCTGCCTCACGCAAAGTCTCGACAGCTTTGAGGCTCGAACCGCCAGTGGAAATCAAGTCTTCTATGAGTAAGACTCTTGCACCTTCAAAAATATTTCCTTCGATTTGATTTTGACGACCATGTGATTTGGCTTTTTCGCGAACATAGATAAACGGCTTTTCTAAACGGTCGGCTAATAATGCTCCGTGTGGAATACCGGCAGTTGCGACACCTGCGACAATATCAAAAGGTGCAAACTGTGCCGCTTTGTCAACAAAAGCCTGAATGACAAAGGTTCGGACATCTGGAAAAGACAGCACCAAGCGGTTGTCACAATAAATAGGTGATTTGATACCCGATGCCCACGTAAATGGATTTTGTGGATTGAGCTTTACAGCGTTAATTTGCAGCAGCTTTTCAGCAACTTCGTTAGCAATATTCATATTTTACATTTTTATAAAAACGCAAAGTTATGATTTACAAGATTTTTATCAACGAAACCCCTTTATTTCTAACAAATACTGAGGGGGTGCTTGACGCATGGAAAAATGATGATAAAACGTTGATTTCTAATTATTTAGGCAAAAAAAAGTTCTTGCACCCCATTATTGATCTACTTGAAAAATCTAAAAAATATAACCGCATTGTCGTTTACAGCAACGATTTAGACCAGTTATGGTCTGATTTTCAAGCCATTTATAAAATCATTGGGGCTGCTGGAGGTGTTGTGAAAAATGAGAAAAACGAAGTTTTGATGATATTTAGACTCGGCAGTTGGGATTTGCCAAAAGGTAAAATTGACGAAGGTGAATCGCCCGAAGAAGCAGCCGTGCGCGAAATACAAGAAGAAACGGGTTTGAACGAGGTAAAACTCGGAGAGTTAATTTGCTATACATATCATACTTATGATATGAAAGGTAAAAGAATCTTAAAAAAAACGTGGTGGTATGCAATGTCAACGCCTGAAATAACGTTAAAACCTCAAACATCAGAAGATATTGAACAGGCAATTTGGGTAGATTTGACAACTTTTTTGAATGCGAAGCCTACCATATACGGTAGTATTTTAGATGTTTTAAGCTTAGTCACAAAATAAAACTTGTTTTAAGAAGGTTTTTAACCGTAACTTTGTGACATGAATATAAAAAACCGGGTTTCAATGTATATTCGAAAAAAAAAAATTATTGACTCATTTTCAAACTAATAGACTGCTCTGACATGAAGAAACTGTTCTCTGCAGCCGCCATTATGGTCGCTTTTTCATTTATAGCTCCCCTGAACGCTCAACTTCTTTCCATTTCATCTCCCAACGGAAACGATTCAAGCAATTCAAACGAAACAACAAAAGATTGGTCGTTTTATACGGACAATGAAAACCGTATTTTGTATATCGATTTCGAGAAAATTGATGTCAACCTAAGTTCGGTTTCTGTAAAAGATGATGACAGCAAAGTTGTTTTCAAAGACGAAAATCTGTGGGCATTGCCTGTCAACACGATTTACGAAGTTGACTTTTCAAGTAAACCTAAAGGTCAATACACGATTGAGTTAAGAACTTTTACAGCGACGCTGAAAAAAGTTATTACGATTCAATAATGGCTTAAGTCATTGATAATCAAAACAAAAAAGAGTCATCCCAAATGTTCAGGGATGACTCTTTTTTGTTTTTTGAAGAATGATTCAAGACCATTAATTGAACGAAGGGCAATTAACACCTCTTCGTTGATAACGGGTTCTTTTCGTTCCTGCTCTATCATTACCAAATGAGAAAAACTTAGAAAAAGTGATGCCACCAAGAAAATAGTAATCTATCGAGTTCGGATTAGCGGATGCACTAAATCCATCTAAATAATCTGAAAAAGTTTTACGCAATCCGATTTCACCTCCTATAGCCGTTGTTTCGTTGATGTGCCATTGCACGCCACCACCAACTGGTAATGCCAAAGCAATTTTAGGATATTTTTGGTTTTGATCTTCGACAACAGTTGGGTCAGATGAACTATTACCTTGCTCATTAAAATTTGATTTCGGATTAACATAAACCCCAGACAAACCTGTATAAACGAAAAAGGAAACATTGCCAATACTAAAAGGTCGCCACTCTGGCAATAAGGACAATTCAGCAACTGTTCCCTTGAAACTAAAACCGCGCTTTTCTTTTTCCTTTGATGTAGGATACTTTTTTTCATCACCCGTCACACCACCAATAGCAAAGAGTGCTCTCACAGACCATCTTTCACTAAAATATTGCCGACCAAAAATGCCGACGGCAGGTCGCGTTTGAGGTAAAAAGTTTTTGGGAGACACTTCAATATCACCCGTGTAAATTGACGCACCAACGAGTAAACCAATTTCTGTATTTTGAGAAAAAAGGAGTGATTGTATTGTAACAAAAAAGAATAAAAGCCAGTTTTTCATGCTGCTGTGTTGCGTTATTAAAGTTAGAAGTTTAACGAATTATATAAATTCTGACTTTTAACGTTTTTAAAACGTTAAAATTGCGTTATAAACACCCCTCAGTATAAAGACACCAAACACATCATTTTTGCTGCTTTGTCCTTAAGAAAGGATAAACAGGATATCTATCAAATAGGCTCACGACGAATATAATCTTTGGGCAACTGCCTTAATAATCGTTTTCGAAATTTAAGATAATGAACCGTTATGGTATGACGAGGTGTATCTATCTGCTTGAAATCAGGATGCTTAAGTTCTCGTTCGATGAGCAAAGATATGTTTTTTGGTCGTTTCCAAATACCTGCAAGCTCTCTCGCCATGATTTTTGATTGTAGTTCAGAACCGGGCCAGATGCAACCCAGTGGCTGAAAAAGTCCAATAAAGTATAGGTTTTCTATTGTTGGGTGCATCATCTTGAGCCAAAGCGGTACTTCACCTTCCGAATAATTTATCAAATATTTATCAAAAAAAGGGTGAGTAATGACATAACCTGTACAAGCTACGATGCTATCATATTCGCCATTTGTACCATCTTTGAAATAAACCCTTGTCCCTTCAAGCTTTTCAATATCAGCTCTCGGTTTGATTTTTCCATGCCGAATTGTATAAAAAAGGTCGTCGTTAATTGTCGGATGATGTGAGCCAAAAGGCGTGGTCGGGTTAGGCAAACCATGCTGCTCATTCGAGCCGTTGCGGATACGTAACATCAGCTCTATGCTTTTAGACCATACCCATTGAGGTAATATATCCATCGCACCACCAATCGTATCAGATGGTTTGCCCATCATAAATTTGGGCGCAATCCAATAACCGCGTCGCCATGACAAATCGACACTTGCCGCCACACGGCTCGATTCGACAGCTACATCGCAAGCCGAATTGCCGCCGCCAATGACTAAAACCCGCTTATTTTTGAAGTGTGAAAATCGCTTTACGGCGTGTGAGTGCATAAATTCGCCATCAAAATGCCCTATATACTGAGGGGTACGTGGCAACCAATGATGTCCGTTGCAAACAGCCAAAGCATCGAAAATAGCAATCGTTTCTATGCCTTCTTTTTCGGTCACTACTGACCATTTCCCGTGTTCTGTTCGTTCGCATTTTTTCACAAGTGTTTGAAAATAAATGTGTTGATACAAGTTAAAATGTCGGGCATAAGCCTGAAAATAATCCGCCAAATGCACATGACTGGGATAATCTGGATAGTCATCGGGCATCGGAAAGTCGTCGTATTGCGACATTATTTTGGAAGATATAATATGTGTCGTCTCAAAAACCGATGAATGACCGTCTGCATCTGAAAAGACCCAATTCCCGCCGACTTCAGAGCCTCTGTCAAAAATGGTTACTTCTAAACCTTCGTCTAGTAAATTCTTTGCGGCTGTTATACCTGACGGACCCGCGCCAATGACACAAACATGTTTTTTCATTTCATTGCATTTTTCTGTGGTTGCATGATTAATAACCATACAAAATAGTTAAAAACGATAGCATTTTGCATCCTTTCCACGATGCCAGCCACCTTGATAACCACTTGCATTACCCAATTTCCCTAAAGAGAAGGCATTGATTTTTAAAGCTAAATAAAAATCTGAACCACTTAGTTCTTTTTGACCTAAAAAACTCAATAAATGGTCTGTACCTATTGTCAAAAAAGCTAAACGGGCAGCCAAACCTAACCTAACTTGACGATAGTTCAAAATACTGAGGGGTAGTGATGCGCCCAACCATTGTGATTCAAAACGGGGTGTAATCGCTAAAACATTATCTCTTGATATAGTAAAATCAGATATTTGAAGGCTTTGTATGAGCAGACCATTGACAAAAAAGTTGTTTGTCAGAGCGAAATCGCCTTGTAAACTCAAAGCAGAAGGTAAACCTATACCAAAATAATTACCTTGTAAGGTGCTATCAGCTTTGCCAAACATTTTGTTATTGAAGCGAGTTAAGACATCATGAACTGGGTCTTTTATATCAAGATTGAGATAATCTTTTGTATCTATTTGCAATTGTTCTGTTATTTTTAGGGCATGAATTTCTGTATTTCTACTAAAATTAACATGTCCTAAATCTAAAAGAGATGCACCGAGCCGAAATAAATATGGTCTATCATCATAATTACCTGAACCTAAAACAAACTGAGCGCCAATATCAAAACCAACGCCTAAACCATTGTTAGACAAAACATTGTCTATAAGATTATTTGTAAAACCCGCTTTTACATTTATGGCGTCTATACGAGTAGAATCTTTCGTCAAGCGTGTAATAGCTGTACCATCAAAGTTTTGAAAGAAAAACCCTTGATTGCCGCGCAATAATTTAACATTGACACCAACAGACAGCCCACCCTCTGTCTCGTCACCAATTTGATAAGCATAGTTGAAGCCCAGTTCGCCCCATGTCATTCCTGAAATAATCATAGGCGGCACTTTATTCTGTGTACCCAGTTGTATATCTTTTTGGACATATGGGTCTGCTATAATCGGAACATTCCGAGTCGTAGCCGCAGCACGCTGTCCCCAAAAAAAGCCAAACGTATGTCCGCTGGACAGATTGATCTGAAAAGAAGGCAACATTGCAAAATGAGCTGTTGAAATAAACTTATCATGTGGGCGATTGAAAAAATCAATAAATTGAGTGGACTTTCCAGGGAACGTAATTTTCGTTTCAGGTGCAGGACCCAACGTATATATATTTCGAAAAAAGCTGGGCACACTTGCATCTCTGATAAATGCAAAGTCGTTGGCAACAAAACTACCCAAAGAAACAATGTTAACATCCCAGCCCAAGGGATTATTAACACCCGCCGTCGGATTGAGGGTTATGCCATTGATACCCGCATAGTTACCGAGCCGTAAGCCCAGTTGTTCTTGCGAAAATATATTGTTGGAAATAAAAAAAAATGCGAACAGAAGAAAAGTTTTTATAAGCTGAGACATATCAAGTAAGTTTTGGTGTTGGTTATGAATTATTATCACAAATTTGAATAAAAAATGGCTCGTTTGCCTTGAATTGTCACCAATCAAAAACTGTGCACAAAATTCAACTTATACCTACTCGGCTGCTTTTTTTCTCATTTCTGTTGCTAACTCATGTCCTAAATATTTTTCTATCAATTGATGCACAAGATAAATCACAGGAGTCATCAACAATGCCGCACAGAATTTGTAAATATAACCACCCGTGCAAACTGTCAAAAGTTGCCGAACGGGCCACGGTTCGCCATTGCCTTTGACAAGTATTGGATAAAAATAAAAGGCAATAGAAGTGACAACAAATGTATCTATCAATTGAGAAAACAAGGTCGAACCCGTTGAACGCAACCACAACATCCGCTCCCCTGTCCGTTTTTTTATAGCATGAAAAATCACTACATCAAGGATTTGGGAAAAAATAAACGCCGACAACGAGCCGATAATAATCCCTAATCCTTGCCCAAAAATGCCATTGAACGACGCATTCATATCCACCACACCCCTACCGGTTTGACTCCCCGACCACCAATCGGCTGGCGCAAGTTGAATCGCGCAATAAATCATGAAAAATGCATAAGCTATCAACCCAGCGCCCAACCAAGATAGAAACTTTACGCCCCGCTGTCCATAATATTCATTGATAATATCCGTCATGACGAAAACTACAGGCCATAGTAAAACGCCTGAACTGAGGTCAAAATTCCATTTACCCCCAAAAATCAGCCAATTAACCGGCGTTCCGCCTAAAGTTCTTTCAAAAGAAAAGATTTTGATACCGATAAATTCGGCTACAAGGGCATTTGTAATAAAAAAAGCACTTAGCACAAGAAATAATTTGACACCGCGATTGCGAAGAATATCCAAAATTTCTTTTAGCGTTGTTGGATTGTTAGGTTGGCTCATTCGTTGACGTTTTTTTTAAAAAATTCGAAAATAGGCTGTATTTTCAGCTTTGAGTAGCTGTTTAATATTCATTCAAAAGTAACATTTTTTGCTTAAAAGTGTTGATAGGTTCTTTAAATAAGGCATAACCATTAAATACTGAGGGGTACTCATTTCGGTTTATATATCACAAACTGCCAATTATTCTTCGCAGGATAATTGTTAATTCGTTCCAAACGAGGGTCGCCGTCCACTTTGTCTAAAGAAATGTCCGCATCCACAACACAAAACCATGAATCCCATATCAAAATAGCATTTTTAGGCAACGGTTCTTTCCAATATTTGCCAAAATCTTTAATTTTTGTAGTGTCAAAATAATCCACATCGAGCGACAAAGCAAGTTGTGGGTGCAACAAATAATAGGTGTAGTCAGGATATTTTGTTTTCAAAAATTCGGCAATATTAGTGGCGACTTCTTGATTGTCTTCAAGCATCAAATTCTTTTTTGGTCTGATAGCTGCGGGATTCGACGTGAATGGAAATATCAATAATATGCTGATTAACAAGGAGTTAACAACTATTTTCAACTGCTCGTTTCTTAAAAACGTTTGTAAAAAATTAAAGCCACACAAACCGATAAGCGCAAACATCGGCATCACAGCATTCAGAACGCGGCTTAAACCCATGCTTAAAAATATACCATAATACCAAAACAAAGAATGAGCAATAAAAAGGGCGAAAAAGCTGCCGTAAACGAGCATCAAAATGCTTTTATACTGAGGGGGGGTAAAATCCTGATGGCTTCCAGAAATTGGGCGTTTTTTTGTCAAAAAAACAATGCCTACTATACCTAAGACCCAAAATACAAATTGCGGAATACCTGTGAAATAATACAATTTCTCTACAAAATCAAACAAATGTGCTTTGTCATCCACATAAGCACTCATAGAAGCATAAGGTATTTTTGTAAAAATCCAAAAGACGCTGCCATGCACGGTTGCACCCGCTAAACCATAAACGATGTGACCAATCGATAACACAGGCAAGGCTTTCCACTGCTTTTTTATGAGTAAAAACAAACCCAAAACACCAAGCATCAATAGACCTTCAGAGCGTACAAAAGGCAGAAAAGAAACAATCAAACTGCCTAAAATAAACCTTTCTTGAACGATTTGTAAAACGGCTAAGACCAATAACATAGCAAATAAATGCTCTGTCAAACCTGAAAATGTCAAGGTAAAATAGCCTGAACACGTGGCTAAAATCAAAATAGCGACCATTGGATTCGGGAGATTAAGCTGTTTAGCTAATTTGTAGGTCAACCACAAGGTCAAAGTGGCATTCATTAAATTGAAAAACTTGATGCCATTGAAACCAAATTGTGCAAAAGGAGAAGCCAAAAGGACAAACAATGGTTTTGCCCAATGGTGAAAAAACAACTCGTGATGCAGAGGCGCATAACGCGCATAGAGGTAATGAGTGATGCTGTCCCCTGTGTC
>JANMJN010000051.1:0-3116 GCA_031371355.1 Saprospiraceae bacterium | reverse complement strand
GTAGCACAAAAGCGGGGGATAAAGTAGAGGTGGTTTATGACCGAGATGGTAAAACAAAAACAACTTCGGCAACGCTTGGCAAACAACAAGAGATGTGGGGACAAAATGTTGAGCAAGAGAAAGAGGCTTGTTTGGGTGTTTATTCTTCTTCAACCGTAATAGCAGGACAACGTGGCGCTGTTATCAATGATTTTACAAAAGTGAGTGCCGCCAAAGATGCGGATATGCAAATTGGTGATGTCAT
Source organism: Saprospiraceae bacterium (assembly GCA_031371355.1). Classification (GTDB taxonomy): domain Bacteria; phylum Bacteroidota; class Bacteroidia; order Chitinophagales; family Saprospiraceae; genus JAAFJT01. Next base: position 2,872 of record JANMJN010000051.1, on the reverse strand, counting down.
CACGTCTGTTAACGGTATGCGGGTGAAAACGCATCAAGACGTTTGGGATGAAATTGCGAAATACAAGCCAAAAGAAGTTGTGCGCGTCGCTTATTTGCATGGCAATGAGACAAAACAAATTCGGGCAACGCTCAATGCGTGTAAACCACGTGATGAAAATGTTATCGTTGTGCCAAAAGCGCTTGAAGATGCGCAAAAAGTGAATACGCCTACTAATGAAGGACGTTTGGAATTGACGAACTTTGTCGCATCGCCCAATCCGACAAAAGATATGGTGAATGTTAGTTTTAAAGGGGAAGCTGTACCGACCAATGTTTCATTCATTGATGTAACGGGTAAGGTGCTTTTTCAGCAAACGATTACGGATTTTAATGGTGAATACAACCAGCGTTTTGATTTGAATGCATATGCGAAAGGTGTTGTTGTGGTTAAAGTACAACAAGGCGATAAAGTGTTTTCGAAGCAAATCGTAGTGAATTGAGGTTGATTTTTAGGATTTTTTTTTAGACCACAGATGGCACTGATTTGAGTGATTTCCGCTGATTTTCTTAGTTCCTTTCAGGATGACAAAAAGGAAATCAGCGTAAATCATTCAAATCAATGCCATCTGTGGTCTAAAAATAAAACTAAAAATACCATCTTTTAAACGCCTCAATCGCTTCGTATTCAGGCAAACCCAAAGCATCAAAAGCCTGTGCCGTACCGCGATTCCGTTCTTCTGCCCGTTGCCAAAACTCTCTCGCATCTGAACCTGGGAACAATGGACGGTCTTTTTGACTTTGGTGCTTAAATATCGCCCGACGTTTGCGCAACAACTCATCAGGGCTAATCGGCACAGCCATATCAATGTTTTCCAATTCCCACTCATGCCAAGCACCGCGATAGAGCCAAACGGTACATTCCTGCATCCATTGTTCGTGTTTCAACTCTGTTATGGCTTGAAAAATAGCATCTAAACACACCCGATGCGTGCCATGTGGGTCGCTTAGGTCACCTGCGGCATAGACTTGATGCGGTTTTATTTCTCTCAACAAGTCTTTGATGATATCAATGTCTGCTCTACTGAGGGGTTTCTTTTTTATCGTACCCGTCTCATAAAAAGGCATATCGAGAAAGTGTGGGACGACTTTTTCACTCACATAACGACAGCCCGCTTTTGCTTCACCGCGACGAATCAAACCTTTGAGTTTTTGCACCTCTGGTGCATCCACTTCTCCTGCTTTTTTATCGTGTATTTTTTGTTGAATATTATCAAACATCGTTTGGGTGACGCTTTTCTTATCTAAACCAAACATCGCGTTGAAGTCATTCATAAAATCAGCAAAACGTACGACATCGTCGTCGAATACAGCAATATTACCCGAAGTTTGATAAGCCACATGCACCTCGTGTCCTTGGTCACTCAAGCGAATGAATGTACCGCCCATCGAAATGACATCGTCGTCGGGATGCGGACTAAAAATAATGACGCGTTTAGGATAAACCGAAGACGTTTCAGGACGATTAAGGTTGTTATCACCTGTTTTACCACCAGGCCAGCCCGTAATCGTATGACGTAACTGGTTGAAAACCTTGACATTAATATTGTAAGCACTGTCGTATTCAGTCACTAAGTCGCTCATACCATTTTCGGCATAGTCCCGTGTGGTCAACTTCAAAATCGGTTTGTCTTCTTTTTTACTCAACCAAATCAAAGCGCGTTTGATAAGGCTTTGGTCAGTCCAATCACATTCACGAACCAGCCAAGGCGTTTTGTAACGGGTCAATTCTGAAGCTGCGGCTGCATCGAGATAAAATGTTGTGTTGCTGTGTTTTTGAAGATAGGTCGCAGGTACATGGTCGCTGATTTCCCCTTCCACTGTCTTGCGAATGATGTGCGATTTGCCTTCCCCCCAAGCCATCAATATAATGTGTTTGGCTTCCATAATCGTCCCAACGCCCATCGTGATGGCTTTGCGTGGCACGTATTCTTCACCAAAAAAATCACTGGCGGCATCTGTAATCGTTAAGTGGTCAAGCGTAATCATCCGTGTTCTCGAATTAATTCCCGAACCAGGCTCATTGAAACCGATGTGCCCCGTCCGACCGATGCCCAAAACTTGGAGGTCAAGCCCGCCATAGGCTTTCATTTTTTCTTCATATTTTTTACAAAACTCAGCAACGGCACTTTTTTCAAGTTTACCATCCGGAATGTGTACGTTTTCGGGCAGTATATCCACGCTGTCAAACAAATGTTCCTTCATAAAGCGCACATAACTCTGCAAAGCATCGGGTTGAATCGGAAAATACTCATCCAAATTGAAGGTGATGACATTCTTGAAACTCAAACCTTCCTCTTGGTGCAAACGCACCAATTCTGCATAAACTGAAGTGGGCGTAGAGCCTGTCGCTAAACCTAAAATACACATGTTACCTTCTGCGGCTTTGCTCCGGATGAGGTCAGCAATTTGGCGCGCGACAACATTTGAAGCTTCTTTAGACGTTTCATAAACGAGAGAAGTGATTTTCTCCAATTGGTTATCCATTTATTTTTTTTTAGTTTGATGAAAAATATGTTGTTGGTTTTTTGCATTCCAACTTTGAGAGCGCAAATTATGCTTTGCCACCTACTTCTAAAAATAATCCCTATAAAAAAACCAAAATGACCGTGTATTTTTGTGTTTCGAAAAACTACGTAATATGTGAAATATACTGAGGGGGGGGAGAAATTGAAAATTCTACCTAAATGACTCAATTCATTCACTCTAATTCGTGTAATTTGTGAAATTCGTGTTCTCTAAATAATGATAAAACAAAAAGACAATGATGCGACCTGCCGAAATTGACGATGTGGACAGACAGATTCTGTCAATATTGATGAAAGATGCCAAAA
>JANMJN010000050.1:0-6880 GCA_031371355.1 Saprospiraceae bacterium | reverse complement strand
TTTTGTATCTCGTAAAATAATAATTGATTAAAATGCAAATATAAGAGATTGACCGATTACAACCTATTACAGTTTTTGGCGTTTTTCGGAAAAAGGTAAATTTAACTTTGGAAAAATATCCACGAGAATGGATTAATCACTTTATGAAGTTATTAGAAATATTATGCCTATTGACACTTAAAGAACACAAGCGGTTCTATAAGTTTTTAATCTCACCGTTTTTTAACGATGGGTATAATGCTGCGTCTATCATAAAACTTTATGAATATCTGAGAGAGCATAAATTTGATATAAACAACCCTCAACTGACCAGAGAATGTATTTTTAATCATATATTTGTTGGAAAGGACATGTTACGGCATAAGTTGGATTTAGATCGACTACTATCTGAATCGTTGGACTTATTGGAACAATATTTAACATTTGAACAAAATCCATCAACTGAAACGCGATGGCGAAAGGAGTTGTCGATGGCTAAATTTTATCGGCAGCATGGGTTAGTCAAAAGGTTTGAAATAGCCATAGAGGCAACTAAAAAAGAAATAAATAAAAATCCTTTTCAAGACAGTCAATTTTTTTATCAGAAATTTTTGCTGGCACAAGAAGAATTCGAATTCCAAAGTTCTTTCAATATCAGGCGCAACGATGCCAACTTATTGGAAACCCATCGCAATTTGGACATTTTTTACAGTTTGCTTAAAATGAATTATGCCTCTATTCTGTTATTGCAAGGCACATTGACGGAGATTGAGGCAAAAGACACCCTCCAATTTGTAGAAACGATTAAGCAACATTTGGAGAGTAGTACTTATCTAATGACTCCTGTTTTGGACATTTATTACAGAATTTATCAACTCTTGCATGATGCGTCCGATGAAAAAGCCATTCGTGTACTTGAAAAACTCATTCAGACGAATGAATCGCTGATTCCGCCTGATAAAATGAAAGACATTCAAGCGTTTTATCGGACATTTTGGGTGAAACGTTATGTCAATCATAACACACCAGATGCGCTCATGCATTTATTTAATATTTATGAAAAACATTTGGCGAAAGGTTATCTGTACAGAGATGGAAAGATTCACACGTCAACACTACAAAGTCTGACCAATACAGGTTTGAAGCTTAAGAAATATGAGTGGGTCAAAAAACTATTAGAAAACCATACATCTCAAGATATAATTGGAAGAGATGATTCGGTTGAAATTCACAATTTCCTATTGGCGAATTACTATTTCAGTACAATAGAATATGACAAGGCAGAAGAAATATTGGTATCGCTCAAATTCAAAGATATATTCTACGATATTCAAGTCTATTTTTTAATAATTAAGATTTATTATGAGCAAAACTCATCGCTTCTGGAAGATAAAATCAATGCTTTGAAGGTGAAAGTTGCCAGAGGGAACTTGCCCGAACCTAAAAAAGCCTTTTTCTATAACTCTTTGAATAAACTGACCACTATTCAAAAATTAAGATTTGTACCCGATAATCTTCAAAAGATAAAAGTGCTTGAAGAGCTGAACAGTTCAAAGACTTTTAGTGAACGCGAATGGCTTATTGAGAAAGCACAAGCATTATAAATGGGGCAAAATAGGTTTGGGCGCATCGCTCATATAGCTCAACATCCGCTCAATCACCTCGAATGATAGGTTACTTGTCTTGTCTCCCATAATCCTCCAATTTAAAAGATGAACCGTCTCGTGTATCCGAGATAATAACAATACTTTAATTCTTTGTTAAAGTGGCTTTTAACATTGCTTTTTACTGAGGGGTTAGCGTCTAATAGATAGTTAAAGTTTTGGAAGGTGTTTGATCATATCTTGAACATCACAATCTTAAACACAGCTGATATACATTAGATTACTCACCTTTAAATGTAAAAAAGATGAAAAAAATAAGCATAATCCAATCTATTTTATTCGCACTGTTGTTAGCAACAACAGGTTTTAGCCAAAATTATCCAACAGACCCACAGTCTTCCCAACCCTATGATGATGAGTATTATGATGGTGGTAACAATGGACAGGATTCTGACCCAGGCGCATATGATGTTTTTTATGATGATTTGTCGCCTTATGGCAATTGGATAAACTATCCTGGATATGGTTATGTCTGGATTCCGCGCGTAACGGGTGATTTTCAACCTTATGGCTCTGAAGGGCATTGGGTGATGACCAATTACGGCTGGACTTGGGTTTCTGATTACCGTTGGGGATGGGCAGCCTTTCACTATGGCAGATGGGCTTTTGAACCGCGTTACGGTTGGATGTGGATTCCAGGACGCCAATGGGGTCCTGCATGGGTGTCTTGGAGACAGAGCGATGACTATTTTGGTTGGGCACCATTGGGTCCGCGTAGCCGTATTTCTATAAATATCAGTTGTCCTTACGACCATTATCGGTTTGTGCCACGCCGTTATTTTACGAACCGAAATGTGTATAATTACTATTCCGACAGGCGTAATAATGTGACCATCATCAATAATACAACCATTATCAATGAGACGCATATCGTTAATAAGAACAAATATTATTATGGTCCACGCAAAGATTTTGTAGAAAGATCGGTTGGTCAGCCTGTTAGAGTGGCAAATGTCCATGATAACTCGAGGCCTGGAGCCGATGACTATAACAATGACCAAGTCAATGTTTATCGTCCGCGCATTGATAAAGCACCTGTGGGTGAACGCCATGCACCAAAGAGAATCGCTTCGGCGTCTGATTTGCAACCTATCTCTAAGGATAGACAATTGACTCCAAGCGTTAAACGTGAAAGACCTCAAAATACTGAGGGGGGGCAATCATATCCGCAAGCGAATCAGCCGCGTCGAAATGAGGCACCACAGGACAATCCAAACGTCAACAGACAACCGACACCGAATAATGTGCCCCGTCCAGAAGTCAGACAGCCCCGTCGGAACGAGGCACCACAGGACAATCCAAACGTCAATAGACAACCGACACCAAATAATGCGCCGCGTCCAGATGTCAGACAGCCCCGTCGGAATGAGGCACCACAGGACAATCCAAACGTCAATAGACAACCATCGCCGAATAATGAGGCTCGGCAACCACGTATAGAAAGAACAAATCCTCAACCGGAGAGGGCTAATGAGCCTGTACAGAGGAAGAAAAACAATAGAGAAAACAATATCTAAAAAGCGGTTGTTGAATGATTTCTCAAAACAAAAAGTCCATTCGATATGCTAAAAACAGTATCGAATGGACTTTTTTTTAATTGCTTGCAATTTGTGCCATCAATCCTTGCGTATCCAAGATGCCCCAATGCTCGACATACTTGCCATCGCGCAACCGTACGATGTCAATGACATCCATCACGACATTTTTATGTGTCGCAGGTACGCCAAAAAAATCGCCCGTGTGGGTCGCCTTAAATGATTTCCGCGTTGTCACCCTATCTTCTTCAGCAACCATGTCGTGAATGACCACTTTCAGATCGGGGAAAGCGGGTCTGAGGATGTTATCAAAAAAATAGATAATCGCTTCTGGTCCTTGCGGTGAACCCGGAGGTGCCGTTTGGTTAACGAAGTCAGATGCAAAAATCTCATAGACTGTGTTGACATTACCGCCTTCGATATACTCTTTGTTTACACGAGTGACGATTGCCTTGTTTTGTTCCGTTGTCATTTTTACAGATTTTTAAGTGATGAAATAACTGTTTGATTACAGAACAAAGTTGCGGCTAAAAAGAATTGGCGCATTGTGTCAAACCGACGTTGTATGGTCTCATTCCGACTTGTTTCGGTATTGTAGCGGCGTACAATCGGTCAGTTTCTTGAAAAACTTATTAAAATGCGAGGGGTCGGAAAAATCGAGTTCGTATCCAATTTCCGTAATGGACAATGTGGAATGGAGCAAATAGGCTTTAGCTTCTCTTAATATCATTTCATCAATCAATTGATGGGCGGTTTTATCGGAATTCAATTTGATGATGCGGTTCAGATGGTCGGCAGATACGAAAAGCATATCGGCATAATCAGAGACTTTCCGAACAGTCAGAAAATGCTCGCTGACCAATTTGAGAAATCGGGTGAACAAAGGGGTCTCCTGCTCGCTTGCGTATTGTTTAGACAATATTTTATGGGCGTAACTTCTGTTAGCGACAATGAAAATAAGTTGAATATAGAGTTGAATCGCTTGATGTAAATGTGCTTTTTGGGTTTTCACTTCCTCATTTATTTTCATAATCAGGGCTTCAATCTCATTGCCTTCGGCTTCGCTCAAAGGAAAACACTGAATACCCGCATAACTAAGAAACGGGAATTGGTTTTTATACTTGCTCAACAAAAGTGTTTCGGCTATAAAACTATCAGAAAACAACATATAGTAAGCAAAAAAATCATCCGTTGGATTTTGAAGGGAAAACAACTGACCAGGGAAGCCAAAAACGATGGTGTTGCGGACAGGTTGAAATGTCTCTAAACCAATAGTAAAAGTTACACTGCCCGATCGTATCAAAGCAATCCGATAATATTCAGTTTTTATGACACCAATACGAGGTTTTGTATTCTCCGTAGAATACAGTCCAAACCCACCGTTAATCAAAGCACTTGTGTTATTCATACCAAAATCACTTTTTCCCATACCTTCTTTATGCAAGGCATGAAGCGTTGCATCGAGTGCGTATTTTTTGATTTCGGCTGTTAGGCTTTTATACATTATTTTGTTCTTTGTTTGTTATCTGTATTTTCGTTACCATCGGGCGATTATTGCGCGACCACTCGCTCCATGAGCCAACATACAATTTCGGTATATCCATACCCGCATAAGCCATCGCCAAAAGAGTATGACACGCTGTCACGCCTGAGCCACAATGCACGATGACTTGTTCGGGTTTTCTATCGTTCAGAGCCTTTTCATACTTTTCACGGAGTTCCGAAGGCGGTAAAAAGAACCCCTCAGTATCTAAGTTACTGCTAAAAGGGATATTGACAGCATTGGGAATATGACCTGCAATCAAGTCAATCGGTTCAAATTCACCATTATAACGCCCAGTTTCTCGGACATCAATGATGAGACATTGGGCATCGTGTGTCGCTTCGTCCACCTCGTTTATGTCTGCTATTGGCAACTGCCAAATGTGTCCCTGCTCCTTGCCCTTTGCCTCTTGTCCTTTGCCTTTTACCTTTAAATTACTGAGGGGGTATCCAACTTTAATTGCTGCGTCCATACCGCCATCCAGCACTTGAACAGCATTATGTCCAATGGATTTGAGCATCCACCAAAAACGGGCGGCTGCATTTGCACCGTTTTTATCATCATAAATAACAACTAAAGTATCAGGTGCAATGCCCAATTCAGCCAAAAATTCGGTAAATTGAGCGACACTTGGCAACGGATGCCTGCCACCATCGGCAGCATTGGGTTTTACATCCGCCAATTGACTGTCTAAATCGACATGGATTGCGCCTTCTAAATGGCTTGTAGCATATCTTTCTTTCGCATTTGCGCCTGCACGGGCATCTACGAGTAGGAATGTTTTTGTTTTTTTCAAAACCAACAGTTCTTGTGGTTTGATGATGGGAGAGAGGTTGTTTGTCATTTTTTTTGTATTTTATAAAGCTAATAAACCATAATCACTCAGCGCATTAAACGGTTTATTGTACCAAAATAACTCGAAATCGTCCAATCCTGCTGCTTCGTAATCGTTTTTCACGTCTTGAAATGTCAAGAAAGTTGTATTTGTGGTTGATATTTTAGGTAAAATATCGAGTACCCAATCACTGTGCGTTTTGCTCAATTTCAAAGTAAATGTTTCTTTTTTATCATAAAACGATAATGTTGCCATATCGGTCTGCTTGCCTTTTTTTATTTTTGTAAAATACTGAACAGTCGGTTTGCCACCTAACCAAACGATTTTAGCTGTTGGTTTCAATGAAAAATTCACGCCGTCTGCCAAAGCCTGCTCAATATACTGAGGGGGTACTTTTGTGCGCGGCACTTTAAAATCGAACCAATCGGACAAAGGCATCTCGAAACCGATGCCGTACATATAGTTGAGCAATGATTTTTTCAAGCCAAAACTAAACGCATCGTGGTCTGCGCCTTTGGGGTCAATATGGACGATATCGTTATTGGCAAAACTGCCGATGGTTTCAGTCTCTTTTTTAACGCCAAATTGCTCGGGATACATACCCACAGGACTGTGCGCCGTCATAGCGAACTGATGCCAAAAACCCGACTGCAAAGTGCCAATTTCAAACATTTGGCGCACCATTTCAAGGGAATCTATGGTTTCTTGTGCCGTTTGTGTTGGAAAACCGTACATCAAATAGGCATGAACCATGATGCCGGCTTCTGTAAAATTGCGGGTCACCTGTGCCACTTGCGCTACAGTTACGCCTTTTTGAATCAACGTCAATAACCGATCGGAAGCGACTTCCAAACCGCCTGAAATAGCGATGCAGCCCGAGGCTTTGAGCAAGCGACATAAATCACGTGTGAAACTCTTTTCAAAACGGATATTTGTCCACCAGCTCACCGTCAATTTCCTTTTTATGATTTCAAGAGCCAATGCCCGCATCAAAGCAGGTGGCGCGGCTTCATCCACAAAATGAAAGCCATTTTGACCCGTTTGGGCGATTAACTCCTCTATTCTATCACACAACAAATTGGCAGCGACGGGTTCATAAAGCTTAATATAATCCAAAGAAATGTCGCAAAAAGTGCATTTTCCCCAATAACAGCCGTGCGCCATCGTCAGTTTGTTCCATCTCCCATCACTCCACATACGGTGCATAGGGTTCACAATTTCTATGACTGAAATATATTTATCCAATAATAGGTCGCTGTAATCGGGCGTGCCGACATCTGCTTGTTTATAGTCTTTTGTAAAACTATTATTGATATATTCGACC
>JANMJN010000003.1:0-1759 GCA_031371355.1 Saprospiraceae bacterium | reverse complement strand
ATCTGTATCATTTTCAAAAATATAGGCAATAGCAGCCGTTTTTATTTGCTCAATCACTTGGCTGCGTTTGTCGGTTATGACCTCAAAACCGTACTTTTTCAAAGCTTTTTCAATAGCTTCAATCTCTTCAAGTGATAAGTTTTGCTTAAAAAAGACTTCCCCCAACTCAATACTGAGGGGGTCGAAACCAAGTCTTTTTAACTCGGTTTCGACCGTCATTTTGCAGCGTAGGCAAACCATATTTTTGATATGAAGCGTCATCGTGTTTATTGTGTAATGGTGATAGAAGCCGTTTTTGAATCTGACTTAGTTTTGGCTTCGTTCCAAGCAGTCATTTTCACTGTATAAGTCCCCACTGTGTTGTAAGCCTGTGTTACGGTTGTCCCTGTTGCTTTGGCAGAATTGCCAAAATCCCAATCAATATGGTGTGCATCCGTAGAGCAGCTAACAAACGTAATTGACGTGCCAACTTTGCCTGTTGTTGGAATAGTGGCGCATGCAACAGGCGACGCTTTGTGGCAATTTGTAAAAACAAGGATTGTACTAAAAGCCAAGAGAAACAGTACTCTTTTCATAAGAAATGGATTGTTAAAGTTATAGAATTATTTAATTTCAAAATTCATCATCATGCCATCGTCCTCATGTTCAAGGTTGTGGCAATGCAGTAAAAACAAGCCTTTTTCACTTGGGAAACGCATGATTATCTTTACTTTTTCACCTTTTTTAAGCAAAACGGTGTCTTTCCAACCACGCTCATAAGGTTCGATTGTGCCGCCTGTTTTTTCAATAACTTGAAACTGAACGCCGTGTAAGTGCATCGGATGTGGCTCATCACCTGCGGAATTATCAACTTCCCAAATTTCAGTATCACCTGCAACGACACTTTCATCAATGCGGTTCATGTCATAGACCCTACCGTTTATGGTGTGCATACCTGTGTGCATAGCCGTTCCACTCATCGAATGTGCAGCTGGCAACGCAAAAGCCCGATTACGTTTTGATTCGCCGATACTGAGGGGGGTAATGGTGGACAGATTTTGCGGCACAGTAAAGTTTTCTGCCTCTTGAGTCGCTACTTTGAACTTCAAAATCTTGAAAGTCGTTGCACCATGACTGGTAATGGTATTGGCATTACTTTGTAGAAAAACCTCTGTTCCAACGGGTATTTTACTAAAATCTATCAAAATATCCAAGCGTTCCCCAGGCGATATAAGGGCATGAGTGAGCGCAGCAGGTTTTTCTAACAAGCCCCCGTCGTTGCCAATGACTGTAAAACTTGCGCCATTTGACAATGCCAAATCATAGATACGGGCATTTGAACCATTCAAAACACGAAAGCGGTAAAAACGTGTTTTGATATTCAAAAAAGGCGATTCGGTGTTATTAACCAAGACTTTATCACCCATATAACCTGTCATGATGTCCATCATCGTGGGACTGTAATTGAGTGAAGCATCAGTATTAAAGCGTTTATCGCTCAAAACCAAAGGGATTTCACGGTCGCCGGAGGGCAAACCGAGTGCTGCCTCTTGCGGGTCGTTGACGATGAACATGCCTGCCAAGCCCATGTACGCTTGTTTTGCCGTTCTCATGTGTGGATGAGGATGAAACCACGTTGTCGCAGCCCTTTGATTGATGGTGTAAGTATAATTTCTACTCGCACCTGCGGCGGCAACGTCTTTCGGGTGTCCGTCCATATTTGCGGGCGTTAGCATACCATGCCAGTGAATATTGCTTTCTTCTGAAAGGCTGTTTTTGA
>JANMJN010001337.1:0-4509 GCA_031371355.1 Saprospiraceae bacterium | reverse complement strand
AAATCGCTATAATGAAGAGAATGAGAATATTTTTCATTGTTTTTATATTGCTCCTTTTTGTCATCGTAGGCTACAAACCTACGATGACAAAAAGGATTAGTTATTAAAATAATTTAATTGCAAAACGGCTTGATTGTAGGTTCTCAAAGCCGCCAAATACGCCATTTTCAAATCAAAAGCTTGGCGAAGACTTTGCAAATATTCAAAGGTCGTAATTGAACCCAATTGCTTCGTTTTCTCCACAGCTTTCAAGATTTCAGTTGCTTGCGTCAAACCTGTTTTTTCATAATATTCCAAATTTTGAGAAGCCAATTGTACCTCATTTACTGCTTTATGAAAAACTGTATTCAATTGAAAATCAATCACTTCCCGTTCATTTTGGGCAATTTTCGTTTCGATTTCAGCCGCTTGTGTCGCTGCTTTCCACCCTTTTGTCCAAAGCGGTACATTCACACCGATACGCACAACAGGTGGCACAAACCGATTGAATACAAACTGACTGATACCGACATTATAACTCGGTGTTGTTGCCAATTTTTGCTGTTGCACCTTCTCCATTTGCAAACGTTCCGTTTCGGCATAAAAGCGTTGAATCGGTAACTCTGTCCGTTCCATTTTACCAACAGGCAGTTTTTCAAAAGATTGATTGACAGCGAGTTGTGGTGTTTTTAGGTATTGACTCAACTCCGACAAGGCGTTTTGTTGTTCAATTTCAGCACCCCTCAGTATTTGTTGAATATTTTTATAAAAACTCTCAGCCGTCATTCTTTCCAAAGGTGTTATTTTACCCACACGGAACTCAACTTCTGCAACCCGACTAAATTCCTTGAAAATGCTGTCTTGCTCACGTGCATAACGGATTTTTTCATTCAAAAACAAGCAATTTTGGTACAAAACCCTTGCTTGATGTTCAATATCATGAACGCTCACAGCCAGTTCCGATTCATTCACTTTGACTTGTTGTTGCAACGTTTTCTCGTGCTGTTTATACACTTTTGGCGACAAAAACGATTGTTGTGCGCCCAAAACCGTCCAAATCGGCACATTATCAGGACCCATCAAAAACTGCGGCGTTTCGGCATAAAACTCAGTCGTCCCAATGGTTTTTGCTGTCGGCACAAGCTGTTTGGCATGCGCTATTTGCGTTTGATTTTTTTGAATCAAAGGATTGTTTTTAACCGCCAAACTGACCGCTTCTTGTTCAGTTAAACTTTGAGCAAAAGTCATTTTAGGCAAAAAGCAAAATATCAAAAGCAAAGCAACTACTCCTTGTTTCGGCAGAAGTAACGTTTGTTTTTTACCAACAAAAATGGCGTACAAAACAGGCAATAGTATCAACGTCAAGAGCGTCGAAGTAATCAAACCGCCGATGACGACGGTTGCCAGTGGTTTCTGCACTTCTGCACCTGCGCCAGTTGCCAAAGCCATGGGCAAAAAGCCCAAAGAAGCCACCGTTGCGGTCATAATCACAGGACGGAAGCGGTCGAGTGCCCCCCTCAGTATGCGACTGTTTAGATTCCCGCGACCTTCGAGATGCAACTGTTTAAAGTATCCAATCAAAACCATACCGTTCAAAACCGCCACACCATACAAAGCAATGAAGCCTACACCCGCCGAAATGCTGAACGGCATACCCCTCAGTACCAAGGCGAAAATGCCGCCAACAGCGGCAAAAGGTATCGCTGTAAAAATCAAAAGGCTCTCTTTCAGTGTGCCAAAAGACAAGTAAAGAAGCAATAAAATCATCAATAAAGCCGCTGGAACGACCAAAAGAAGCCGTTTTCGAGCATTTTCAAGATTCTCAAATTGACCACCATAGGCGATACGGTAGCCTTGTGGCAACACCACTTTTGTATTTACAATTTCCTGAATATCTGCCACCGTTGTCGCTACATCTCGCCCTCTGATATTCAGATTGACATTGACCGAGCGTTCGCCGTTTTCACGATTGACTGCCATGGGTGCGGTTTTTATCTCGATATCGGCAAGCATCTGTAAAGGAATTTGCGTCCCATTTTCCGTGGTGACTAAAAGGCTACCAATGTCATTAAATTTTTGATTATCAATGGTTTGCAAATTAACAATGACATCAAAACGGCGACTTTCTTCATACATTACACCTGCTTTTTCACCTGCCAAAGCCATGCGCAAAACCCGCCCAACTTCATCAATCGAAACGCCAAAACGCACCAAAGCATCGCGTTTATAAGTGACAAAAAGCTGTGGCATGCCTTCCGCCTTCGCCACATAAGGGTCTGCGACCCCCTCAGTATTTTTGATTTTTTTAAGAATATCATTCGCCACATCTGCCAATTTATCAAGGTCATTGCCCAATACTTTGACAATCACATCGGTTTTTGCACCTGTCATCAACTCATTGAAACGCATGGAAATAGGTTGTTGAATACTTGAGGTCACACCAACTGCGGTCTTCAAAACAACGTCTAATTTCGTTTCAAAATCAGCGCGTCCATGACAACGTTGCCATTTGTCGCGATCATTCATCGTCAAAATCAAGTCCATTTCTTCGACGCTCATCGGGTCTGTCGGCACTTCGGCAGTCCCAATTTTGCCCGTTGTTTCAAGGATTTCGTTTGGAAATTCTTTTTTAACCAACGCCCCAACGCTTTTACTCATCTCCACCATTTGCGTCAGTGAAGTGCCGGGCATCATAGTTAATTGCACCACAAAATCGCCTTCATCTAATTGCGGAATGAACTCGCCGCCCATTTTTTGAAACAATAAAAAAGCCGTGACCAATAAGCCAACACTTAATGTGATAACTGTTTTTCTATAACGCAAAGCCTTGATAAGTCCGGGTTTATAAATTTTTATGAAAAAATTCATGAGCCTATCGGCAAAAGTTTCCTTGTGGGCAGCGTCTTTTTTCATAAACAAAGAAGCCATAACAGGCACATAAGTCAACGACAAAATCAAAGCACCTAACAGCGCAAAAATGACCGTCAAAGCCATCGGTTTGAACATTTTGCCTTCGATTCCCTCCAATAACAACAATGGCACGTAAACCAACATGATGATGATTGAACCGAAAACAGCACTTTGCATAATTTCTTTTGTGGCTTTGAAAATGGTCGTGTCTTTTGAATCACCCTCAACAGTATTTTTCATCGAAAGCCTTCGAATCACATTTTCGACAATGATTACCGCCCCGTCCACAATCAATCCAAAGTCAATCGCACCAAGCGACATGAGGTTGCCCGACACATTGAAAGCGACCATGCAACCCACCGTAAAAAGCATCGCCAGCGGAATGACCGAAGCGATAATCAAACCTGCCCGCAAGTGACCGAGCAACAACAGCAAAACCAAAATGACAATGATACCGCCTTCAAGGAGGTTTTGTGCAACCGTTGCTATCGTCCTTTCGATAAGGCTTTCGCGGTCAATAAAGGCTCTGATTTCTAAGCCTTTCGGCAGATTTTTCTCGATTTGCTTCAATCTTTCCTTGACATTGAGGACAACTTGGCGGCTGTTTTCACCTTTTAGCATCAAAACAATGCCGCCAACGGTCTCGGTTTTGTCGTTTGTCAAAGCCCCAAAACGTACGGCATAACCTTCTTCAATCGTCGCCACATCACGCACAGAGACAGGCACACCACCATTTGATTTGATAAAAATGTTCTCTAAATCCGCTTTTGAGGTCGCTAATCCGATGCCACGTATATAGTACGATTGATTGTTTTTTTCGATATATGCCGCACCTGTATTGGCATTTCCTGACTCAATTGCAGTAAAAACATTTTGCAGTGTCACACCTGTAGCTTTCAACATATCGGGTTTGACACGCACATGAAACTGTTTCAAATGACCGCCAAAACTCGACACTTCGGCGACCCCCTCAGTACCGCGCAGTTGTCGTTTGACAATCCAATCCTGAATTTCCCGCAATTTCAAAAGCGACCAAGATGTGTCATTTTTGTCAGTCGGTTGAATAGAATATTGAAAAACCTCGCCCAAACCTGTTGTTACGGGCATTAATTGAGGTGAACCAAAGCCCTTTGGAATTTCCTCTTTGACCATTTGCAGCCGTTCATTGATTTGATTGCGCGCCCAATACAAGTCAATATGCTCCTTAAATTCGAGCGTTATCAAGCTCAAACCGAACTGTGACACCGAGCGAATTTCGGTCAACCCTTGAATATTTGCCAAAGCCATTTCCACAGGATAGGTGACAAATTGCTCCATCTCGACAGGCGCCAAATTGGGCGCAATGGTGACGACATTGACTTGATTGCTCGTCACGTCGGGAATGGCATCGAGTGGTAATTTTTGCACTGAAATTGCACCCCAACCGACGAGGGCAACCACGAGCGCACCGATAATAACCTTATTGTTTAGGCTAAAACGGATGATGTTTTGTATCATTGATAAAAGTCATTGGTCTTTGTTGGCTTCTACGTTTCGTGTTTTTTTGTCATTCTGAACGAAGTGAAAGAATATAAATGTAATTTTCATTTAGATTCTTTCATTTCGTTCAGAATGACAAAA
>JANMJN010001140.1:0-2170 GCA_031371355.1 Saprospiraceae bacterium | reverse complement strand
TTTTTTATTTCAACTTAAAAGTATAAGTCGTTTCTGCCGCCGTTGTGAAAATGCCAAAGCCATTTTTAATATTATTGTGCAAAATAACAGGCTCTGCAAACGGGTTATTCTGTGCATTTTGATAAATCGAATAAGACTGCTCGAACAAATAACGGTCAGCAGAAACAGAAGACAGCGTTAGCCAAATCTGTGTGCCAGCTTGCACCTGACCATTGCCGCCCGGTCCACCGGGTCCGCCGCCGCCGCCTCGTTGCTTACCAATCAAAGCGCGGCTGTGGGTACTCCATGTAATCGTTTTGCCGTCTAAATTCTTGCTTTTGTTGTGCAAATAAAGAGGATGGGGTACAAAAGAGAAAAGAACGTTAGGAGCGTAAATGTTTTTTTCATTAAAATTGTTATTGTTCAATAATAAAATAAATTTCTTCGTGCCCCTAACGTTGAATTAATGAAAGGCGTTGCGTTGCCTTGTTATTTTGCCATTGATTTAATGTATTTATACAAAGCCTCCAACTCCACATCTGAATGTGCACCAATGGGGGCAAAAGGCATGAATTCAGGATTCATAGTTTTACCTTCGGGCGTTCTGCCTGTTCGAAAAACGCTTTTAAATTGTTCCAAACTCCAATTGCCGAAGTTCCCTTTATTTGAAATACTGGGCACGGGCGGTGCAAGTGGGTCGGGATGTTTGCCACCATTCAAGTCTTTGCCATGACAAGTTTGACAACCCATAAATTTTACCATATATTGTCCATATTCCAAAGTTGAACCAATAGGCGGAGCCGTGACGTGTTCAACTGCTTTATGGTCAATGTATTGAGCTGGATACATACTGTCTAAAGGACCGAACATGCCTGCACCTGCCATGATATTTGCCATAAATGTGAATTTGGATTCGGGTTGTGGTTTCTCTATTGGTTCAAGTGTATTCAGATAAGCGATGAGGCTGCCTAAATCGTTATCGCTTAAATAACAAAAGCTTTCAGAGGGCATCACCATTAAGGCATTGCCTTTATGACCCACACCATGACGGATAGCCCGCACCCAATTCGCATTTGTAAAGTGTTCAGTTGCACTACCTTTTGCTTTTGTCAAATTTGGTGATGACATATAACCGATGGTCGGGTCATTAAAGAAGTCTTTTCCTGCATAATCATAGCCATGACAACTACAACATTCTAACGACAGCAATCTGCCACGCATTAGAGAAGTCGAATCTGATGGAATGGGTATTTCGGCAGGTGTGATGCTGTATGTTTGCTTTGCAAGGCTCTGAAAACGAGCCGATAAGACGAAAGCGGTTATTGTCAAGAGAATGACTATACCCAACAGGCTGATTCCTATCCATTTGATTACTTTTTTCATTGGTTGAGATATTAAGTGAATGAATTTAGTTTAATAAAAACAGCCAAAATACTGAGGGGGGGGAATTGTTATTTATTTCAAAGTCGTCATATCAACATTTAAAGCCCATATTGACAACACTAAACCTAAAAGCACTAAGACAAATCGTATGCTGTTGTAGAAAAGCCATTTATGGACTAACAATTTCAATTGAGTTTGTTCATATTGATCGGCTGCAAAAAAATACATATTGATAGGGCGGAATAAGGTGAATACGGATATCAATACGCCAACAACAATGAATAAATCGGCAGCGATAAGATTGCGTACCATGTCATTTGTTGTCCAAACTAAAATCAGAGAGATGATACAGGTCATTATTGAAGCTATAATGACGGGCGCAAAATATTGCGTATTGTTGCGCTTATGATAGAAGTTAGCATAATTGTTCATCACTTTAATGTCACCTGATGACCAATTCGGAATATTAACGGTCAGATTGAGTAAATGACCCGCAAAATGAAAGCTATATAGCAATACATTTGCCCAAAGAAATATTGTCGTTGCCATTTTCATTGATTTTTGAATAGAAAAGAAATATAGGTTATTGCTTTTATGGCATCATATAAATTTTATGAAGAGAAAGCAGTGAAAATATTAAACCCGTAAAAGCAATAAAGCTTCTTACCCAATTCATAAAAGCCCATTCTTGCCAGGTCTTCTTGAGAATATCAACATGTTTGGGTAACTCCTTAATAAATAATATTTCATTTCTTGGATAGAAATAAGCGAAGGTTAAAACATCGGATGCTACATAAAGCAGAAAAGC
>JANMJN010001296.1:0-1628 GCA_031371355.1 Saprospiraceae bacterium | reverse complement strand
CCCCCTGAATCTGTTTCCCAAAAGCCGCTATTATTAGTAATTGAATTTTCTTTCAAAAAAACCATACAATATGTACTGTATGTATCAACTGCACAGTATCTTTGCACACACAATACATATCATTCACATTAGTCACAACATACACAGCTTATGAAAGTTATTTGTGTCGTTAATCATAAAGGCGGCGTTGGTAAAACGACTTCTGTTGTCAATATAGGCGCAGGGTTGGCATTAGCAGGGGCAAAAGTTTTATTAATAGACGTTGACGCTCAGTGCAATTTGTCGGAGTCGGTGGGTTTGGTGCGTCAAGAGCCAAATATCTACACGGCACTCATCAGCAGAAAGACTTTGCCAATTTACACGATCAAAAAGAATTTAGATGCCGTTCCTGCTGCCCTTGCTTTGGCAAAAGCAGATATGGAAATGGCAGGGTTCATCAGCCGCGAAACTTTGTTAGCAGACTTGATCGAACCTATCAAAAAGAATTATGATTTCATTATCATTGACTCCCCGCCTTCACTTGGGATATTGACAATCAATGCATTAGCTACTGCCGATGAAGTGTTTATTCCACTTGAAGCCGAGTTTTTAGCTTACCGCGGCTTGGACAGTATCGTAGAAATCATCGATATGGTTCGGAAAATCAATAAAAAACTGAAAATTGGTGGCGTGTTTATGACCAAATTCAACACAAGCCGCACTTTGACGAAACTGATAAGAAAAGAAGTAGAAAGTGTATTCGGCAAAGTGCTTTTCGATAGTGTCATTCGGGTCAATGTCGCGCTTGCAGAAGCCCCCTCAGTAGGAAAAGATATTTTTGATTACGCACCCGATAGTAACGGCGCGGCAGATTACCGCGAGCTAGTAAAAGAAATGTTAGAACGTTCAAAATCTTAAAATAATGGCAAAACAACAATTGGACTTAAATGCCAACACAAAAAACCTGAAACCATCGAGTTTGGAAGGTCTTTTTTCGAGCAGTGTTACAGAGAATCAACCAACAGTTGAAGGAACACCCCTCAGTAAAAAAATGAAAAGTACCGTCCGACAAACCTTCGTGTTTGATGCAGACGATATGGACTATATCCTTGACCTCGTTTACACCCGCATGATTGAAAAAGGGTCTTTTACGCAAAAAGAGGCGTTGGTTGAGATCATTCGCTTTCACCGCGACAATAATACGGATATAAAATC
The DNA here is from genome assembly GCA_031371355.1 of Saprospiraceae bacterium. Taxonomy (GTDB): domain Bacteria; phylum Bacteroidota; class Bacteroidia; order Chitinophagales; family Saprospiraceae; genus JAAFJT01. Next base: position 434 of record JANMJN010001296.1, on the reverse strand, counting down.
ACGACCGAATAAAGGGGCGTAATAGCAAACAGATATGCAGAATTGGCTGATATTCACGAATTGCCTTCAGGTTTTCTGCTGTTCTTGTCTCTCAGAGAGGGGGGCGGCGGAAGTGGGGGAGAGTCAAACAAAAAACTTTTTAGAAAAAGAAAAATTCTATAAAAAATCTTATGACCTAAATAGGTTTTAAGAAGTTTAAAAGTAATTTAAATACAATTTTATAAGTTTATATCCTTTGCATTTTATTGATTTTGAGACTACGGCAACTCCGCTATCGTGGTTTAAGGGCATGAGGCCTTACCAAGGTGTTGCGTTTCAATTCAGTCATCATATTATTCACGAGAAAGGGAAAATAGAACATAAAGACTTAACAAATAAAGAAACGCTAAGAAACTTAAGTGCAAGTAGAATGATTTTTTTAACTATTAGCCGAG
>JANMJN010001266.1:0-4929 GCA_031371355.1 Saprospiraceae bacterium | reverse complement strand
TGATTTTGTACAGGATTTGATAGATAAAGGCTTTCTAAAACCAGAAAATACTGAGGGGGGTGGTTTTCGCTTGACGGCTAAGATGGAAATGGGTTTGCGTCAAAAAGCATTAGAAGATATTTTTGGCAATATGAAAAAAGCGAAGCGTGGGAGTCACTCTACGGACTTTGGTGGACGAGGCGATGAATACACAAGTGATGTCAAACCATATGAATTTGGCGACCCATTGGAAAATTTAGCGATGACCAATACCATTCGCAATGCTCAAATCAATCACGGTTTAGATGATTTTAAGTTGGCAAACGACGACCTCGAAATATATGAGACCTTCAATCAAAGCCAAATGTCAACGGTGATGATGATTGATATTTCACATTCGATGATTCTTTATGGTGAAGACCGCATTACGCCCGCTAAACGTGTGGCAATGGCTTTGGCTGAATTGATTCAAACGCGATATCCGAAAGATACTTTGGATATTGTGGTGTTCGGCAACGATGCTTGGCAAGTGGAAGTGAAAGATTTACCTTATCTCGAAGTGGGTCCTTATCATACGAATACCGTTGCAGGTTTAGAATTGGCGATGGACTTATTGAAACGTCGCCGCAATCCGAACAAACAAATCTTTATGATTACAGATGGTAAACCCACATGTATCAAAAAAGGAAAACAATACTATAAAAACTCTTGGGGCTTGGATAGAAAAATCATTGCCCGAACGCTCGCTTTGGCTGCCCAATGCCGCAAGCTGAATGTGCCGATTACAACCTTTATGATTGCTCGCGACCCTTATTTGCAGAATTTTGTAGATGAATTTACAAAAGCTAATAATGGCAAAGCGTTTTACAGTAGCTTACAAGGTTTGGGAGAGTTTATTTTTCAGGATTATAAAAATAATAAGACTAAGCGGACTCGGTAGGTATTCCACAAATGATAACGTTTTTTTTTCATTCTGAACGCAGAGAAAGAACCTGAATTAATATTTAGATTCTTTCTCTGCCTTCAGGATGACATAAATTATTACTTATACAGCAAATACTTTTTCCTCATTTCCTTATAATTTGATAAACCCGGTTCCCAAGATTGTTGTATTTCTTTAGCAGATTTACCCGCTTTGATTTGTTCTTTAAATTCAGAAACTCCTGCTAAGAAATCTATATTACCCATCTGTTTGCTGAAACTTCTATCAAAAAACCTGTCTTTTTCTGGATAAGCATTGTACATATCAATCATCCACTGTATGTTGATTCTTTTACTTTTCCGCAATTGTTTCACATCATAATTTCTTAAATCAATACCGTAACACACCTGATTCATGTGAATTGGAGACTCACTCATGCCCGGAATACTGACGGGGGTAAAAGAAAAGCTAAACTTATCCTTGAAAAGAGGGCTGCCAAGAACCGTAAATGGAAACTGAGTGCCCCGTCCATAATTGAGAATCGCGCCTTCAAACAAGCACATGGAAGGGTAGAGCAGAATGCTTTGCTGTGTATTCAAATTCGGAGAGGGTTTTATCGGCAAAGTATAGGACATATCATGTTTATAATTGGCAACAGGTACTATTTTTAGTTTGCAAGTCAATTTGTTTGCCAGCCATCCTTCGCCGTTTATCATTTGTGCAAATTCTGCGATGGTCATTCCATGCGTAATAGGTATCGGAAATTGTCCGATACCAGACTTTAAACGCATATCCAGAATAGGTCCATCAATGACATAACCATTCGGATTGGGTCGGTCTAATATCAAAAGCTCCTTATTGTTTTCGGCACAGCCTTCCATGACATCCCTCAGTACATTGATATAGGTGTAAAACCGACAACCCACGTCTTGAATATCAAAAATCATCACATCAACATCAGCAAGGTCTGTTGCCGATGGTTTTCTTTTTGACCCATAAAGAGAAATAATGGAAATACCTGTTGCAGGGTCTTTTTCATCTGTCACTTTTGTACCATTACTGGCATTGCCTCTAAAGCCGTGTTCGGGCCCAAATACTTTGACAATATTGATACCTCTTGTCATCAGACTATCAACCAGATGTTTGTTCCCGATAATGGTTGTTGGGTTCGCCAGAACAGCCACTCTTTTGTTCTTTAAGTCGTTGATGTACCGCTCCGTTTGGTCGGCACCCGTGATAATTTGAACATTAGAGTCATTATCACGGCTCCTATCAATCGTTGATTTACTCGTACAACTGATTGAAATACAAGTTATCAAAAGCAGTATCAATGCATGATGTGATTTCATTCCTATCTTATTATGTTATCCAAAAATGTCGTTTAACAACCCTGCCAAGCGTACCCCCCCTTTCAATAATTGCTGATTTACGATAGCAATATAGTCATAATTATAGCGATAGCTCAATTTTTGGTCAGGTTGTGTGATGCCACCATAGATTTTATCCGCCAATTGGTAGGATTCAAAAAGCCAAAGTGACATGGGTTGCTTCTGCCATTCTTTTCTTATGGCTTTATTCGTATGATTGATGTTGTTGGTATATTCAGTATAACTCAGTTTTTGAAATTCGATCAACTTATCATCCCAAACACTGTGTAAATTGGTGGGTTCATTGAACCAAAGAACCTTTACTCTATTGCCGCCTAAGTCCTCCGCACGACCTGTGTGCATAGGCTGATGAATATCCCCGACGATATGAATGAGTAAACGCAGATAAAATTGTTTTTTATCAAGCGGCAGTTGTTTATCTTTTAGTTCTGTAATCAAAAAATTAATTCTGGTATAGGCATCTGCTATGGTATCTGTTTTTAAGTAAGCGTCAAAATCGGAATAATTTAATCCAGATTTAATATTGATATAATGCCATGGATCTATATATTTCAACGTTGAATCGGATTTAATAAAATCAGCCCAATTGCTTGAAATGGCAATAGATTCGTTGCCTAAAATAGCGCGAATATTTTTTTTAGCTTTACGACAAAGGTGCGCATTGGCAATTTCACCCACAACACGATGCCCTGTTGCACCCCAATAATAATGCGTTGTTCGCGCATCTATTTGTCCGAAAAATGACATCAATAGGAGTGTCACACATAGTTTTTTTAACATCTTCATGAAATATTTTGATTTAAAATTATTATTGACATTACAGAATTTACCCCCCTCAGTATTTTCACTTCTTCGCCGCATAATCTACTACCAAATGACAAAAAGTTTTAACGCCTAAAACAAAGCCGCTTTCGTCAATATAAAAATCTGGTGTATGATGTGGTCCCGTTTCAGCAGCAGTTTTACCTTTTGCCATGCCACCTAAACCGAAGAAAAGACCCGGAATGCGCTCTTGATATTTTGCAAAATCTTCTGCTGCTGTTGTAGTCATTGGCACACGCACATTGTTTTCTCCTGCTGTTTCCTCTAAAGTTGGATACATCTTCTTTGTCAAAGCAGGGTCGTTATAAGTTACAGGATTGCCTATTTCAATATTAATTTCTGCCGATGCACCAGAGGCTTCGGCGATGTTTGTCACCATGCGGCGCATGTTTTCATGGACTTGCTTCTGAATTTTAGCATCAATAACGCGGATTGTACCTGTTAACCTTGCTTCTTCAGGAACAATATTTTCACGCACACCGCCTTGAAACATTCCAACAGTGATAACGGCAGGTGTTTCTGTCAAAGGTGTCATGCGACTGACAACCGTTTGCAAGCCCATAACGATTTGCGACCCAATAACAATTGGATCAATGCCCCCCCATGGCATACCGCCATGAGATTGTTTGCCATGAATCACAATCGTAAATCTGTCTGAACTCGCTTGTGAACCGCCGGGACGGTAAGAAACAGTACCCACAGGCGATTGTGCGCTCATGTGTAAACCAAAAATGGTTTCTACTTTTGGATTGTCCAATACACCTTCTTTTATCATATCTCCTGCGCCACCCGTTTCGCCTTTAGGTGCACCTTCTTCGGCGGGTTGAAAGATAAATACCACAGTTCCTGCTATCTCATTTTTGACTTGACTCAATACTTCGGCAGTCCCCATCAAGATTGCAGCATGGCAATCATGTCCACAAGCGTGCATCACACCTGTTTCTATGCCATTAAAGGTTGTTCTGACTGTTGATTTGAATGGTATATCTACGCGTTCTGTTACAGGTAAGGCATCAATATCGGCACGTAGCGCAACAACAGGACCTGGCTTTCCGCCTTTCAACAAACCAACGACACCTGTTTTCGCAATGCCTGTCCTCACTTCCAAACCTAAAGACTTGAGGTGATCCGCTATGATTTTAGCTGTGCGGGTTTCTCGATTCGACAATTCTGGGTTTTGATGAAAATCACGTCGCCAAGCAATGACTTTAGGTTCTATGTTTTCGGCGAGTTTATCCATCTTTTTTTTCACATCGCTGTTGGGGTCTTTTTGAGCAAAAGTTGGAAAACCGAACATCAATAAAAAGGTGATTAGAATGCCTTTTGCGAGCAGGTGATTGTTTTTTTCGACTTGCATACTTAATGATTATTTTGATGAATAAAATAGACAGTCAAAGGTAATTTTCTTTGACACAATCAGACGCAGCAATTGTCGAAAAAATGAAAGATAAAAGACTGTCAAAAACTTCTTGCACGTGCAAAAGGTTTTTCATCAGGAATAAGTAAAAATATCTGGGTTTAATGGACTGTTACAAATTTTATAGGCGATTTCTTTCCACTGCGCTTAATGTCATTCTTTGCCTCTAAGTCAAGTTTAACCCATTCGACATGCCATTCAAGAGAACCTTCAAATGGGGTTTGGTTCTTTTGAAAATCGTCAGCTATGAACTGTACGATTTCGGCATGAGACAATTCGCCCTTTGTTTGAAGGCAATTCAAAATAAGCGTCTTCAAAGTTTCATATTTACCCTTATCCATACTGACTGCTTTCTTGCCAGCAGGATGTTGGAGTTGAATTTTTGCTTCCATGTCTTTTAT
>JANMJN010001241.1:0-6891 GCA_031371355.1 Saprospiraceae bacterium | reverse complement strand
TTATTGTGGCTCATGAATAAGCTCGATTTCGTGAATGATTCAATGGCTTGAATCTATTTTTGAAGCAAAATCTACAAAAAAATCTAAAGCCTTTGGATTTCGAATACTACCCAAATTAGCCGCTTTACTGAGGGGTACACCGATCAATATTTTTTTAACGGGTGCTTCCAATTTTTTACCCGAAATCGTATAGGGAATATCTGAAACGGCGATAATATCATCGGGCACGTGGCGTGGTGAATAGGCTTCGCGCAACGACTTTTTAATCTTAGATTTTAAATTGTCGTCTAAAACGCCCCCCTCAGTACAAACCACAAAAAGAGGCATAAAATGCTCACCACCTTTTAGTTCTAAATTAACAATTAAGGCATCTTTTAATTCTGTAATGGCATCCAAAACACGATAAATTTCAGCCGTTCCAATGCGTACGCCTTGCCGATTGAGCGTTGCATCACTCCGACCATAAATGATAAGGGATTGACGCTCAGTGATTTTCAACCAATCACCATGCCGCCAGACATTGGGGTACATTTCAAAATAGGAAGCGTTGTATTTTTCAAAATTGTCATCTTTCCAAAAGAAAACTGGCATCGAAGGCATTGGCTTCGTGACCACCATTTCACCTACTTCATTTATTACTGAATTGCCTAATTCGTCCCAACTTTCCATCGCACAACCTAAGCAACGGCATTGAATTTCGCCTTCGACAACAGGTAACAAAATATTACCGCCGACCCAAGCTGTGCAAACATCTGTTCCGCCAGAAATGGAAGCCAACCAAACATCTTTTTTGATATGTTCATATATGTATGAAAAAGCTTCGTCAGGCAATGGGGAACCTGTTGAACCTATTGAACGCAGCTGATTCAGTTTGATTTTTTCAGTTTTTGCATCAAAACCCGCTTTCATACAAGAAACGATATATGGCGCACTTGTACCAAAATGATTTACACCAGCATCGGCAGCTAATTTCCATAAAAAATCTAAGGAAGGATAGGCAGGAGACCCATCGTAAATGAGCAAAGTACCACCCAATAACAAACTGGATACAGCAAAGTTCCACATCATCCAACCCGTTGTTGAATACCAAAAAAAGGTTTCACCGGCGTTGAGGTCATTATGAAAAGCTAAATATTTTGAATGCTCCAACAATATACCACCATGACCATGCACAATGGCTTTGGGTATGCCCGTTGTGCCAGAAGAGAACAAAATATAAAGCGGATGTACAAAATCAACGGGTTGAAAAGTCAATTTACCCCCCTCAGTATTCAAGGCATTTAGCCATGTCGAATAAGAAAAAGGAACAATTTTAGGGTATTTTTCAAATTTTTTATCCAAAAAAGGGATGATGACTACCTGTGTTAAAGTTGGCAATTGTTCTACCATTTCTTCAATTGTACCCAATCGGTTGAAGGCTTTGCCGCCATAACGATAACCATCGGCAGCAAACAATATTTTAGGTTCAATTTGCGCAAAACGGTCAATGACTGAAGCCGTACCAAAGTCTGGTGAAGCACTTGACCAAATCGCACCCAAGCTTGCGGCAGCTAAAAAAGCAACGACAGCTTCAGGTATATTAGGCAGATAGCCAACGATGCGATCGCCTTTCACAACGCCTTTTACTTTCAAAAAAGCCGCCATATTTGCCACTTGACTTTCCAACTCATCCCAACTCATTGTACTGAGGGGGGTATCTTCGGATAAAAACTTTATGGCTGGGCTAAAATCCGTTCTACCATTGAAAATATGCTCGACATAATTGAGCGTGGCGCCTTCAAACCAGCGCGCATGAGGCATCGCCTCGTCAGAAAGCACTTGCTTATAAGGCGAGTATGATTTGACATTGAAATATTGCCAAATGGATTGCCAAAAGTCTGCGGGTTTTTCGACACTCCACTGATATAGTTCTTCGTATTTATTAAAATCTAATTGATAATGACGGTGCAACCAACGCATATAGCGGTGAATTCTTGTCATGTTTTTTGCTGCAATACCCAGTTCCCATAAGGTTTTAGGCGAATGAAGTTGAGGCATACTGTTACTTTTTGTTCGTTTGATAAATCGGAAAATACAAAATTAGGTTTTACCATAAAAAAACCTCGATTTATTTGTTGATTATTTAAGAATAAAGTATAATTGTGGTTAAATAAGTTAAAATAAAAATATTTTTTATTCCTTTAAAAACCAAACATAATGATAGAAAAAGCAAGTATTGCCACCAAAATACTCATTGCAGGCTCTTTACTATGGGTCGGCAGTATGGTTTTCAGGTCTGACCAACGACTAAGAAAAGCACTCGATGAAATTGGCGAAGCTAAAACCCAAATCAAGGAAGCTAAAGCCAATATTGACTCTGCTCGTCAAAACATTGACCTCGTAAAATCAGAACTCTCTAAACTGAGTACGGCTGCTGACCGCGCTACGACTGAACTCAATTACCTTCGAGTTGAACGCGAACGAATGAAATCAAGTTTTGATATTATGATTAGAAAAAGCAATGATGCTATTTCAAATGCGAAGGCGAATTTGGCAAATACGCAACAAAATCGTATTAATCTTTTGAAAGAACTAAGAGCAATGAATTTGGATCGCGAACCAAATAATCAATAAAGGAATGGTGGATGGGGAATGGTGGACTTATAAATAATTTATTATCAATTAGTTATAAGTTTATTTGTTTTTTCTCTTTTAAGTACCTAAAATAATTAGACAAAAACGAATGATAATCTTCTAACAAATAACGAAATAAAAACCTAAAAAATCATGAAGAACAGCCTCCTTTTCATCTTTTGTATATTTTTCTGCCAATCTATAAGCGCACAAGATACCCTTATTGGGGTGAATTTCAAACATTTGCATCGCATCGAAGCCACTTTCAGCGAAAGCCCAGAAATTCCTCGTTCGTTTACAAAAGGCTCTGTTTTGACCATCGAAGCGGATTTGGTTTATCTCATTAATGACCGCCGTTACACCTATTACAAAAGGTTGGAAGACTTACGCGACCTTATAGAAACCGATAACCAAGATTCCATCGTTTCAGCACTCATTCGCCATTATGAATCGTCGCTTGATTCATGCAAAGCTTACTATAAATTACTATTGGTAAATGCAGATAAAACAAGTGCCGTTGGAGAAACATTTGTCAAAGAAGCAAAAAAAGTCGCTGATAAAAGTGTCACGACACTTAATTCGGCTAATGAAAGCCTTGAAAAAGCAAAAGTCAATTTAGATTCATCATTAGTACACCTTGCCAATGCTGAAAAATTCATGAAGAAAAGTCTGCGTTTAAAATGGCTTGACCGCATCATTATAGGCACGGCGTGTTTGGTTATTGGATATGCAGTCGGGTCGCTTTAAATGCCAAAATTTCAAGATTCGAGATACTAAAATATACAGATTATGGTATCTGGAATCTTGGAATTTATAAAGCCATCGTCTGCCCAGCAATCCAACCGCCTGTCCAAGCGGCTTGAAAGTTAAAACCGCCTGTGATGGCATCAATATCTAATATTTCACCTGCAAAAAAGAGGTTGGGTAATAACTTGCTTTCAAAGGTTTTGAAGTTGACTTCATCCCGCTTTACACCTCCTGCGGTGACAAATTCTTCTTTAAAAGTGCTTTTTCCTTTGACAGCGTAAATGCCTTGTGCGAGTTGTTCTGCGAGAATTTGAATCTGTTTTTTAGAAATATCCGCCCAAATCAAGGTTTCACTAATATTCGCCGTTTCTAAAAAGCGTAGCCACAGCCTTGAAGGTATGCCATACTGAGGGGTCTTAACAATTAGGTTTTTTAGGTATTTGAATTTAATATCAAGAGTTAAAGCGTTTTTCACTGCTTCTACATTGTATTGTCCTATCCAATTGATACGTATAATGAATTGATAATCAAAGTCATAGAGTTGTCTTGCCCCCCAAGCAGAAAGTTTGAGTATGGCAGGACCGGACATACCCCAATGCGTAATCAGTAGTGGTCCAGATGTTTTTAATTTCGAACCTTCCACTTGAATCACAGCATTCGGAACACTCAAACCTGCCAAACCATCAATACGTTTGTCTTTGATATTGAATGTAAATAGTGAAGGAACTGGTTCGATGATGGTATGCCCTAATTTTTTCAATAAATCCCAAACGGCTGTGGAACTGCCTGCCGCCACCATCACTTTATCTGCCGTAAAACTTTGACGGTTGGTTTTTACAAGCCATTGATTGTCAATTTGTTCTAAATCTTCGACGCGATACCCCCTCAGTATTTCGACGTTTAAACGCTCCGCTTCGCCTTCCAAACAGTCAATTATCGTTTGTGATTTATTGGAAATCGGAAACATGCGTCCGTCGTCTTCAGTTTTCAATTCAACCCGTCGTTGTTGAAACCACTGAATCGTATCTTCCGCAGAAAACCGCATAAATGGGCTTAACAATGCTTTCTCTCCTCTCGGATAATTCTTAACCAATTCGTTGGGTAAAAAACAAGCATGTGTGACGTTGCAACGCCCACCGCCAGAAACTTTTACTTTTTGTAAAACATCTTTTCCACGTTCTAATATGGTCACTTCAGCATTTGAATTGGCTTCTGCGGCTGTGATGGCGGCAAAGAAACCTGCTGCACCGCCACCTATAATGATGATTTTCAAAATAGTTGATAATAGATCGTTGAGACTGAACAGTAAATTATCTGCAAAAGTAGTTTTTCAAAAACAAAAAACACCCCCTCAGTAATGAAGGAGTGTTTTTTGTTTTTGAAAAAAATTATGCCGTTTTCGTTGTTTCCTTTGGTTCAGAAACCAAAAAGCAAGCTCCCGCCGCTAAAATCAAGCAAATACCCGCCAAAACAAGGGCATTACGTGGGTCGTCGCCTAAAAGTGATTTATAATATAGTGGCACAGTAATCATATTGATAATCTGTGGTACAACAATGAAACCGTTGAAAATACCCATATATACGCCCATTCGCTGCGGTGGCACTGAATTTGCCAACATCACATAAGGCATAGAAAGGATGGAACCCCAAGCAAAACCAACTAATAACATGGCGATTGCAAAAGTTTGACTGTAATCCGATGTCAAAGTTGAAATGAAACCAATGCCACCAATTGTTAAGAAAATGGCATGAATCATTCGATGGCTAAGGCTTCTTGATAAATATGGTATTAATAAAGAGACTGCGATACAACCTACATTAAAGAATGTAAAGCAAAACGCCCCGTAAGCCGTGCCTTCTTCAAACCCTGGCGAATTTTGGTTAGGTGCATTGTAGGCGTGCCGAGCAACGGCTAATGAAAAATATTGCCACATCAAAGGCAGACCGTACCAAGTAAAAAACTTAACCCACCACAATTGACGCATCACTTTTGGCATTTCCCGCAAGGCAACACCGACCTCTGTAAACATATGAATGAAACTGAAACCTTTCTTTTTTTCACGATTGAAAGCTTCCATGTCATCGGGCGGATACTCATTAGTCGTATAGACCGTTACAAAAACAGAGACAAGGATGGCAAAAGCACCAAAATAAAACAAATAATGCACATATTCAGGAATGCCACCTGAAGCAGAAGCGACGACGGCGATACCAAAGGCGGGCAAAATGAACTTTGGCATCAAACTCGCCAAAATTTGCCCAAAACCAACAAAAAAGCTTTGGACTGCAAAACCCAAAGTCCGTTGAGAATCATTCAACTTATCGCCAATAAAAGCACGGAAAGGCTCCATTGTGACGTTCAAACCTGCATCTAATAGCCACATCAGGCTCGCCGCCATCCAAAGGGTTTTGGAATGCGGCATTAAAATAAGCGCAACGGTTGTAACAATCGCACCAATCATAAAGAAAGGTTTACGTCTACCCCATCTTTCTGACCATGTTTTATCGCTTAAAGCGCCAATAATCGGTTGTATCAAAAGCCCAGTGACAGGTCCAGCCAACCATAAAATGGGTAATTTGTCTTCTTCTGCTCCAAGATAGCGAAAGACTGGTGACATAATGAATTGTTGTAATCCAAAGCTGTATTGGAGACCAAAAAACCCGAAACTCATGTTCCAGATTTGCCAAAAGGTTAGATTAGGTTTCTTTGCCATGATTTTTAATACATTCTTGTTGTTGGTTGTGAAATAAACGTATTTTTCAAAATATTCGTAATATTATTGAAACTCTGCCAAAATATCGTCTTGTCGTTTGATTTTTTTTCAAAATCCTTCTGCATCGTCGTCGCTGCGATTGTCTGCTGCACCTTCCAATTTGCCGTCTGGACGTACTAAGATGGCTTCAATCAAACCAATGTAAGGACGATAAACAATGTTGTGTCCCAAACTTTTTAGTTTTTTGACCGTCAAATCAGTGAACGCATCTTTCTCAACCATGACTACATCGGGCTGCCATTGGCTGTGAAAACGTTTGGCTTGAGTGGCATCTGTCATGGACATATTAAAGTCAATGACATTCGTAATCACTTGAAAAACAGAGGTTATGATGGTTGTTCCACCTGGAGTACCGACAACCATATAGAGTTTTCCATCTTTTGCAACGATGGTCGGAGTCATGCTGCTGAGGGGGCGTTTGTTAGCAACAATGGCATTGGCTTCGCCGCCTATCGCTCCATACATATTGGGAACACCTGGCTTGACACTGAAATCGTCCATTTCGTTATTCAGCAAAAAACCTGCACCACCCACGACCGTCCGACAACCGTAATTATCATTCAAAGTCGTTGTGATACTCACTGCCGCCCCCTCAGTATCTACGATACTCATGTGGGTTGTATTCTCTTTTTCAGGCTTTGGATTGCCTGCTTTTACGTCCTCGCTGCGGGTTGCGCGATTGGGCATATAGTCCTTGAAACGATTGACACCGTAAGTTTTATCTATCAAACCAGACACTGGAACGGGATAAAAATCG
>JANMJN010001229.1:0-2102 GCA_031371355.1 Saprospiraceae bacterium | reverse complement strand
GTCTGTGATGTCGTATTGACCAAAAAAACGTAAAAACCAAACGCCATTTCGCAATTTAACAGTTGGTTTAAAGTTTTTAAAATCATTGCCAGACGCATAAATGTCATCAAAAATTTCCATAATGAGCGACAACGGCAATAGGAAAACCCGTTTATCGCTTTCACAAATCAGCAGCAAAAAGTAATTTCGATGATTTTGATAAAAAAAATCCAAACGATTTTTGTCGAGCCGAAACAGGTATTCGCGACGGCGGATACTGAGGGGGGCATATTCGAGGTCAATCAGGATTTCATCGTTCAATGCGTAAACGGATTCGCCCCATTCCGCCTTTGGTGAAACGGCAAAACCCAATTGTTCGATGCGTGTCAACACTTCGATTTTTCCGAATGACTGTTCTTTTTCCTGCTTGACCATATAGGGCGAAAGTAGGAAAAAATTGGAAAAAGCACCTTGTTTTGTCGCAAATACTGAGGGGTTTGCTTTTTTTCAAAAAACAAACTATATTTGTCTTTGCAAACATACCGATTTCATCAAAACGTAATATGTGAGGAAATGAACAAACAAGACTATATCCAATATTGGCAGAAAGGAGCTAAGTCAGATTGGGAAGCGTCCAAAACGCTGTTTGAAAAAAGACATTATTTACAAAGCCTGTTTTTTGCACATTTAGTACTTGAAAAACTCCTTAAAGCACATTGGGTACAAGACAATACAGATGATATTCCACCTCGTATCCATCGTCTAAAATCTTTGAAAGATAAAACACAGTTGGATTTAAGCGAAGACGAAATTAGAACTTTGGACGATATGGAACTTTTTCAGATGGAAGGTCGTTATCCTGATTATCAATATACAATTTCTCAATTATGTACACAACAATTCACACAGTCAATACAGGAACGAGTCGAGGAACTCAAAAACAGCTTACTCAACAAGCTGCAATAACTCTTGCGAAAGAGTTTGTTTTTGAGGTTCAAGCAAAAGGATTGCATGTACGTCATGCTATTTTATTCGGCTCTTATGCCCGAAATGAGCAAAATGAGTTGTCTGACATTGATTTGGCATTGTTTGCTGATGAATTTCAAGGTGTTCGTTTTTGGGATAATCGACTTATCCAAGATATAAAAATCCAAAAACCTTATTTCGATATCGAAACGCATACCTACAACACCGACGAATTTGAACGCGGCGACAATGGCTTTATTGACGAAGAAATCAAGCCAAAAGGCATCGTCATCCTCTGAAATCGTTCCTATTTGCTATGAAATAGCCCAAAAATAGGAACTTATTCGACCCCTCAGTATCCGCTTGATACTGAGGGGTCAAATTTTTTATAATATCCAAAACCCAACAAAACACGTTTTTTCATCGTAAAAAATTTACTTTTGCGAAATTTTTTTTAAAGATAATTGTCTATGAAAATCAATGCTTTACATCATGTTGCTATTATTTGTTCAAATTACGCAGCATCGAAGGCATTTTATACCGAAGTTTTAGGCTTTGAAATAAAGCAAGAAGTTTATCGCACGGAACGGCAATCGTATAAATTGGATTTAATGGTAGCAGGGCATTACCAAATTGAGTTGTTTTCGTTTCCAAGTCCGCCGAAACGTTCGTCGAGACCCGAAGCTTGTGGTTTGCGACATATCGCTTTTGAAGTGGATTCGATTGAAAATATTGTGGCAGATTTACTGAGCAAAAACATTGATGTTGAACCCATTAGAGTTGATGAATTTACAGATAAGAAATTTACGTTTATCGCTGACCCAGATGGGTTGCCGATTGAATTTTATGAAAAATGATTTTAATGGTGAATCTTTTAAGGGTGAATGATGCAAATAATTGATTTTCAATCATTTAACCAACCAATTGCCAATATCGAATTAACGAATAACGATTAACAATTAACGAATATGGAATACAGTCCGAGTCAAATCGAATCAAAATGGAAAGGTTTTTGGGAAAAAAACCAAACGCCATTTCGCAATTTAACAGTTGGTTTAAAGTTTTTAAAATCATTGCCAGACGCATAAATGTCATCAAAAATTTCCATAATGAGCGACAACGGCAATAGAAAAACCCGCTTATCGCTTTCACAAATC
>JANMJN010001218.1:0-6004 GCA_031371355.1 Saprospiraceae bacterium | reverse complement strand
ATAGAAAATTGAGAAGCCGCATGGAGCAGCTAAAAGTCGGCAATCCGTTGGATAAATGTATAGATATTGGGGCAATTGTCGCAAATATTCAACTCAAAACCATTGAGGAGTTGGTAAAACAAGGCGTTGCAGAAGGTTGTTCGCTGTGGCAACCTTCTTGGGCTTGCCCTACTGAGGGGTACTTCTATCCGCCTTCTTTGTTTACAAATGTGGCACCTTCGGCAACTATTGCACAAGAGGAAATTTTCGGACCAGTCTTGGTTGCAATGAGTTTCAGAACGCATAAAGAAGCCGTTGCTTTGGCGAATAACACCCGCTACGGTTTGGCTTGTAGCCTTTGGACGGAAAACATCAATTTGGCATTAGACATGGCGCCGCAAATCAAAGCGGGAACGGTTTGGATAAATTGTACGAATATGTTTGACGCCGCTTCGGGTTTTGGTGGTTATCGTGAATCTGGTTTTGGACGCGAAGGCGGCAAAGAGGGTTTGTATGAATATGCAAAACCTAAAATTGAAGAATCATTTTCGGACACGCCGATTTTACCCCCCCTCAGTAATGAAGCACTCAATGCGTCTGAAAATAAAATACCAGACATTGACAGAACGACTAAAATGTATGTCGGTGGCAAGCAAGCCCGCCCTGATGGTGGTTACAGCATGAGGATAAAAAATAGGCTGGGCGCGTACATCGGAGAAGTTTCAGAAGGGAATAGGAAAGACATCAGAAATGCCGTTGAAGCGGCTCATGCTAACAGCAATTGGGCAAGTATGACAGGTCATGCACGAGCGCAAGTGCTGTACTA
Source organism: Saprospiraceae bacterium (assembly GCA_031371355.1). GTDB lineage: Bacteria > Bacteroidota > Bacteroidia > Chitinophagales > Saprospiraceae > JAAFJT01. The sequence goes on along the minus strand of JANMJN010001218.1, from coordinate 5,199 downwards.
TATTGCTGAAAACTTGGCTATCAGAAGCGAGGAATTTGCTAATCGCTTGGTTCTTATGACCAATCAAAGTAAAGAAGATGCTTTGATTGAGGTCGAAAAGTCTATTGAACGTATTTATACTTATGCCGCTTATGCCGACAAATACGATGGCGCGGCACACAGCACTGTTCAACGAAATGTTACTTTGGCGATGCCCGAAGCCATAGGCGTGATGGGCATTATTTGCCCTGATGAATCGCCGTTATTAGGGTTTATTTCAACCGTTATTCCTGCTATTGCCATGGGCAATAAGGTAGTAGTTATTCCGTCTGAGACGGCACCCTTTTCTGCGACTGATTTTTATCAAATATTGGATACTTCAGATGTTCCCGGCGGCACTGTCAATATTATTACAGGTAAAAAAGGCGAATTGGCAGCAGAATTAGCCAAACACGATAATATTGATGGCATTTGGTATTTCGGCAACAAAGAAGGCTGCAAAAAAGTTGAAATGTTGGCAACGGACAATATGAAACGCAGTTGGGTAAATCATGGAAAGTATAGAAATTGGTTAAATAAAGCGCAAGGAGAAGGAGAGACTTTTTTAAGAAATGCAACGCAGATAAAAAACATTTGGATTCCTTATGGGGCATAAATAAGAAAATGATGAATGATAAATGATAAATTTGTAAAACGTTGATTTTCAACAATATTACAAAGGAACGTTTGACATTTACTTTTGATCAATTCATCATTTATCATTCATCATTCATCATTTTTAAAAATATGGCGAGTTTACATTTAGAAGCTAAAGTTGGCGAGATTGCCGAAACCGTTTTATTGCCGGGCGATCCGCTTCGTGCCAAACATGTTGCCGAAACGATGCTCGAAAACGTTGTTTGTTACAATAAAGTCAGAGGTATGTTTGGTTTCACGGGCTATTATAAAGGCAAAAGGGTTTCGATACAAGGTTCGGGTATGGGCATGGGCAGCTTAGGCATCTATGTCAACGAATTGATCAGCACTTATGGCGTAAAAAATATCATTCGTGTGGGTACTTGTGGGGCTATTCAAAAAAATTTGGATTTAGGCCAAGTGCTGATTGCCATGAGTGCATCGGGTGATAGTGATGCCAATGCCTTGTATTTTAAAGGGATGCACTATGCTGCTACGGCTGATTTTGATTTGTTTTATAAGGCAGTTGAAACAGCTAAACGTTTGAATATCAAAACAATACAAGGACCCATATTTAGCACGAATACTTTTTATGATGATGTACCTAACCGTTGGGACATTTGGGAGAAACATGGTATTTTAGGTGTCGAAATGGAAACTCAAATGCTTTTTACGCTCGCCAAACGATTGGGTGCGAAAGCCCTTTCTGTCCTGACTGTCAGCGATAATATTGTGACTGGAGAGAGTTCAAGTCAAAAAGATAGAGAACAATCTTATAATGATATGATGAAAATTGCTTTTGAAATAGCTTAAAAAAGACGATTTACTGAGGGGGGTATTAAACAAACTTAACTTATTAAAACAGCAGCACAAATGAATAGAAAGAGCATAAATATTGAGTATTCTGAATTTACAGCGGTGGATGAGTTAGAAGAAATGGATGTGACATTGATAAATAAAGCTATTGATATTGCAAAAAAATCTTATTCTCCGTATTCAAATTTCCCTGTCGGAGCAGCCATTTTGCTTGATAACGGTGATATTTACGCTGGAAATAACCAAGAAAATATCGCCTATCCTTCGGGTACATGTGCCGAAAGGACGGTCTTAAATTATGTACATGGCAATTTTCCAGATAGTAAAATTAGGGTTATCGCCATTACCGCTTTAAAATCCAATTCTTTGATGCCCGTTACACCTTGTGGATTTTGCAGACAAGTCATCGTCGAAATGGAGCAAAGCCAACGGCAGAATATCAAGGTTATTTTACATAAAATAGATGGCTCGACATTCATTTTTGAATCAGCTTTATCTCTTTTACCCTTAGCATTTGAAGATGATTATTTGAAAACGGAACAAGTTTCAGACTAAAATGTAATCCTAAGTATAGGTATCCGATGCGCTTGTAAAATAAGCAATCAGTGAATAAACGGCTCCAATAATGAGCAAATTAAATGCGAAATTGATAAGTGTGTCGCTAACAGAATGTGAACGACTGTCAATATCAATAAAAAGATAAATAGCATAAACCAAAGCAATGGCGAATATGCCCCAACCTATCACATGTTGCGGTACAAAAAAGAGACCTTTGCGAGAGAACCAATGGATTTTCATTGTTTTATAAATTTAAAAATGGTGAATGTAATAACCTCATAAAAGGTTGTGAATCATCTTTTTGAATGGTTTTCGAGAATAAAATCGCTTATCAAATAGCTGGCGAAAACGCCAATTATTGCCAAAGCAGTCAGTAAAATTAGCCAATTATACCAAGTGAATTTGAACTGAACGCTCAATTCTTTGCGATTTTTGTCGAAGCTATAATGTGTAACTGCCAAAATATTTAACACCAATGCCAGTAAAGGAAAGCCAATGAAAGCCATCGGCGCGATAAACCAAGACGTCGGGTTTTTATCCCAAGTGGAAAGCATCTCTTCAAATACATCTATGCTTGTTCCTTTCGATTTGAAAATCATGTATTTCATAAAAATACAAAACAAAAAGAATGCAGGAACAGCGACCAACCAAACGCCTAATGCAGCTGATTTTTTAGCACCTAAGACCGTAAGCTTTATCGCGTCTCGATGTTGCGTTTCACCGACATTCGGTTTATCTAAATGTTCTAATTTTTTGATAAAATCGTCATTTTCCATGATAAAAAGGCTTTTTTAGTTAAAATACTGAGGGGTCATTTCGACATGAGTTGTCGCAATTTTTCGATGCCGCGTGAAAGTAATGATTTAACAGTACCTTCATTTTTTGACAAAATAGCCGCTATGTCTCGAATGGATTTATCTTCAAAATACCTGAGTGCAACAACTTCTTGATATTTGACAGACATTGTTTCAATATGTTTTTGAACTTTTAAAAAATCGCTGTGTTGTTTCAAGGCTTCTTCTAATTGTTCTTTTTCTGCTAAAAAATCATCATTATCTTTGAAATCTATCCATTTTTCATCGAAAAGACGGCTCAATGATTTAAACAAAAAGCGGTTGTGCCGATAGTGTTGATTGACCTCATTTGTTGCAATTTTGTACAGCCATGCGCTCAATGTTCCTCTCTCGGTTTTGAACTGATGGATGTTTAAATAGGCTTTTAAAAAAGTGTCTGCCGACAGGTCTCTCGCCAAATCATAGTTAGCAGTACGGCGGAAAACATACCCAAAAATAGTATCGTAGTACAAGTCAAAGACGATTCCGAAAAGTTGCGGTTCGGTGCGAATTTTTTGTAGCAATATTTTCTCTTCCTCTAATGACATTGAGCTTTGTTTTATTGATATAATGCACGTCTTATGATTTCGTTGCAGTTTTTTTGTATAAAAATAATGCTTTTTGCGAAATTTGACTTCTTTCAAATGAAGGGTCTGATAGTATATAAACTCAATAACACAGCTACTTGCAATAAATCTAAAATTGTTTGTGATTTTTCTCAAAACATTACCTTTTTAGCGAAAATTCGCCAATCTCTTCCTACTTTTGCGAAAAGACCTTTGTTTTTATCATAAGATTAATCGTTCATCATTTATAATTCATCTTTTTTTATGTCGCCTTATCCGAACTTACTAAAACCTCTTGATTTAGGCTTTACCACTTTAAAAAACCGTGTTCTGATGGGCTCCATGCACACAGGTCTGGAAGAACAAAAAAACGGTTTTGAACGTTTAGCAGCGTTTTATGCTGAACGGGCAAAGGGTGGGGTAGGACTCATCGTCACCGGCGGCATTTCACCCGATTATTTTGGAACAGTGATGCCCAAAGCAGCAAGGATGACGAACAGCAGTCATGTCAAAAAGCATAAAATCATCACAGAGGCGGTACATACTGAGGGGGGTAAAATTTGTATGCAAATCCTTCACGCAGGTCGTTATGCCTATCAGCCATGGAGTGTTGCACCGAGTGCCATAAAATCACCGATTACGCCTTTTAAACCGTTTGCTTTGCCGTCTTGGGGGGTGCAAAGAACCATAAACAATTATATTTCGGCGGCAGCCTTAGCACAAGAGGCGGGTTATGATGGCGTTGAAGTTATGGGTTCTGAAGGTTATCTCATCAATCAATTCATTGTTGCAAAGACCAATAAACGCACCGATAAATGGGGAGGCAGCTATCAAAACCGTATTCAGTTTCCTATTCAAATAGTGAAAGGCATTCGTGAAAAGGTTGGTAAAAATTTTATCATCATTTATCGTCTGTCCATGCTTGATTTAGTAGAAGGTGGCAGCACATGGGAAGAGGTTGAAATTTTAGCAAAAGAAATAGAAAAAGCCGGTGCCACCATCATCAACACAGGCATTGGTTGGCACGAAGCGCGCGTACCGACGATTGCGACAATGGTGCCTCGTGGTGGTTTTGCATGGGTTACAAAACGGTTGATGGGTAAAGTAAATATTCCTTTAATTACCACAAACCGCATCAATATGCCTGATATTGGCGATAAAATCATTGCAGATGGTTGTGCGGACATGGTTTCTATGGCACGTCCGTTCTTAGCGGATGCTGATTTTGTCGTCAAAGCGGAATCAAACCGAGCCGATGAAATCAATACCTGCATCGGTTGCAATCAAGCCTGTCTCGACCATACGTTTCAATTGAAAACAGCCAGTTGTTTGGTCAATCCTCGGGCTTGCCATGAGACACTATTACAATATTTACCGACAAAAAAGAAGAAAAAAATAGCTGTTGTTGGCGCAGGACCAGCCGGTTTAGCATCGGCAACCGTTGCAGCAGAACGAGGACATGAAGTACATCTCTACGATGCCGCGTCTGAAATCGGTGGTCAATTCAATATGGCAAAACAGATACCGGGGAAGGAGGAATTTTACGAAACAATCCGTTATTTCAATAAGCAAATCGAACTCACAGGTGTGTATTTGCACTTGAATACGCGCATAAGTGTTGATTTTTTAATGTTACAAAACTTCGATGAAGTGATATTGGCAACAGGTGTGACACCGCGACAACTTAAAATTGAAGGTATCAACCACCCCTCAGTATTGTCCTATATTGAAGTGTTAAAAGATAAAAAACCTGTTGGCAAACGCGTCGCTTT
>JANMJN010001188.1:0-3301 GCA_031371355.1 Saprospiraceae bacterium | reverse complement strand
TATTAGCGTATAAATTTCCTGCCAATAAATCAGCTGCTTGAGTTGCGTTTAATAGTATAATCTTAGAAAACGTCCCACTTTGTGCGCCAAAGGTAAAACCCAAAGGAGCAAAATCAATGATAACAGGTCCACTGACACCTGTTGGTGCGCGATGTATGTGCGCAGAACTGGCATTGGCGGTCAAACCAGCGTAATTGATTTTTATACCCAACAAACCGCTTTTTGGATCAAAAGAACCGACGACAGTACCCGTTGCAGTGGAAGTATTCGCAGGCACTTCTTGAGCACCACTAAACGTACCTCTTACAGGAACAACTTGGTTAAGGGGCTTATTATAATTCACTTGACCCCGAATTTCACCCCCTGGATACACTGAATTGTGGATATTGACATAAATACGACCGGCTATCAATGCGTCTGCTTGTATTTGAGTGAGCGTCAAAACTTTAACAAATTCACCTGATGTATTACCCGTTTGAAAGCCTTGAGGACCAAAATCAAGAGAAACAGCCCCATTTACACCCGCAGCTGCAATATGAAAATGAGAAGCCGTGGCATTAGCCGTCAGACCTGAATATTCAAATCGGAAGGCAATGACACGAGAATAGGGGTCAAAAATACCCTCAAAAGTTCCCTTTGCAGTGCTTGCATTGGCAGGCACTTCTTGTGTACCCGTGAGACGTGCGGAGAGCTGTACGGGAGACGGGTTAAGTTGTGTGCCATACACAATCTGTGCGCGAATTTCACCCCCAGGGAAAGTCGCATTGTGGATGTTCACATACAAATTGCCCGTCATTAAGTCAACGGCTTGTGACTCTGTCAAGGTCAAAACCTTTACAAATTCACCACTTCTTACACCGACAGGAAATCCTTGGCTCACAAAATCTACGACGACGGGGCCATTTGTGCCTGCGGGTGCACTGTGAAAGTGAGCCGCTGTAGCGTTGACCGTTAGTCCAGAAAACTCAACTCGAAAAGCAATAACTCTTGACCATGGATCAAAAATACCCTCGAATTTGCCGACTGCCGTAGAAGTATTAGCTGGATTTTCATTCCTGCCCGATAATATGCCACTTAATTGGACTTGGGCAAGTGATAGTTGCGGTACCGCAAAGGATACGAAGAAAAGAAGAATGATGATGTTTTTCATTTGAATAATGTTTGTTTAATAAAATATGAAATTAAGATGATAAAAAATAATATTTTCATTGTTTCAAGCCATATCCTTCAATCAAATTAACTTATCTTGTTACATCAACGAGCATAATAGAAGGGTGGTTTCCTTACAGTTTGCGAATCATCAGATGTTTTTGGATGTTCCTTTCATTTTACTTCCAAAATTCTTAAAAGAATAGCGGATTTGGATTCTGTCCTGAGACAGAACTCACAATCAAACGAGTCATACCTCTTCAAAAAAGTCCTTCGGACAGACCCGAGAAATAAAAGCATAACACCCCCTCAGTATAAACATCAAAAATCCCTGTAAACGTTTGTTTTACAGGGCTCTTGCTGTAACTTGCAACCAATTATAGGATAAAAAATGCGTAATATGACGACAAGCGTAACAGTTAAAACAATATATCATTGTTCATTGGAACGAGCTTTTAAAACCTCGATGCTCTGTGATATTTCTAAAGTGCATACGGGTTTTGGTATTATGCCTAAGGTGACACATTGTACAGAGGATGAGTCGTGGGGCAAACCAGGTGGAAGCAAAAAAGTATTTGTCGCTCAATCACCTACATTTAAAGGAGGAGAAAGTTCTACGGATAGAGTCATAGAAAGAATAGAAAATAAATATTGGAAAATCGAGGTAAGTGATTTTAAATCGTGGATGTTGGGCTTTTCAAAATTCGTTGGTGAATGGAGAACAACTGAAATTGAAGAAAATAAGATTTTGATTGAATACTCATACACGTTACACGCCGATATCGTTGGGCTTTACCCATTGAACTGGTTGTTTACGAACACTTTTTGGCGAATATATATGAAAAGGGTTTTGGAAAATATCCGACAACTGGCGTATAATAATGAACCTTATCAATACCCATAAGTTGTTATTCACTGAAAATCAATAATTTAGACTCTTCATAAGAATTAATCCAAATGATAAATCTCCATAATATTCTCTAAAATCTTAGGAAAATCAATCTTCAAATCAATCAATCTACCTGTATGAATGTCAAAAACCCAACCATGCACCGTTAAACCCCGTTCACGGATGGCTTTTTGGACAGCTGCCGTTTTGATGAGGTTGACACATTGTTCTTGCACATTCAGCTCAACCAATCGGTCATAACGCACCTCTTCATCTTCAATAGCACTCAACTCTTTTCTATGAATCCGATACACATCGCGGATATTCCTCAACCATGGATTCAAGATACCCAAATCCGCTGATTGCATCGCCGCTTTGACACCCCCACAAGCATAATGTCCACAGACAATGATGCGTTTGACTTTCAAATGGGTAACGGCATAATCCATCACCGACATCACATTTAGGTCAATACTGATAACCATGTTGGCTATATTCCGATGAACAAACACCTCCCCTGGTTCTGCACCCATCAATTCTTCTGCTGTTACACGGCTATCTGAACAACCGATGTATAGATATTCAGGGTTTTGTCCTCTTCCGAGTTTGTCAAAATAAGTCGGGTCACCAGACAATTTATCCGCAATCCATTGCTTATTATTGTCAAAAATCTTACTGAAATCTGCCATAATATTAAATCATTTTTGAAAATCAATAAAGAATAAATTTTAAGTTCTACTCACAAAAGTAAACGAATTACTATTAAAACCTCAAAAACCCTTTATATTTAGAGCTATTTTAAAAGGAAAGTAGATTTCGATCCGTAATCCTATAAAATCAATCAGTTTAAATTCGTCAAATATGCAAAACGAAAACAGCAACAACTTATACAGCGAAGACCTCGCCCCTATTCCACAATCCGCTCGCAGTTGGAACACATGGAACTATGCCGCTTTGTGGATTTCCATGAGCCTCTGTATTCCGACGTATATGCTCGCTTCATCGCTCATCGAAGGGGGAATGAACTGGTCACAAGCCATTTTCACCATTTTTTTGGGCAATGCCATCGTATTAATACCCATGATTTTAAACGGTCATGCGGGGGCGCAATACGGCATTCCGTTTCCCGTTTTTGCTCGCGCCAGTTTTGGGACGAAAGGCGCCAATGTTCCTGCCATATTAAGAGCCATCGTTGCGTGTGGTTGGTTCGGTATTCAAACATGGATTGGCGGTTCGGCTCTTTTTCAGATGTTCAAGTTATGG
>JANMJN010001134.1:0-6409 GCA_031371355.1 Saprospiraceae bacterium | reverse complement strand
AATGTTGGCAGCTGCCAATTTCATACTGAATGCTTCAATACTCACCATGCCTTTATAATTCATTGATTTCAAAGTTTTTATAATTTTTTCAAAATCTATGTGTCCTTTACCAACGGTACTCCTATCGTTTTCAGACAGTTGCACATGAACAAGGTAATCGCCACATTTTTCAATGGCGGCGGCAATGTCTTTCTCCTCAATATTGGCATGAAATGTATCGAACATAATTTTACAATTCGGATGGTTCACGTCTTTTACAAACCCCAACATATCGTCGGTGCAAGTGAAAAGGTAGGTCTCAAAACGGTTCAGATATTCGATGCCCAAAGTGATGTTTTTAGTCGCGGCATACTCCGATAAAGCACGAATATGCGTTACGCCATATTGCCATTCTTCATCCGTAGCGGGTTTGCCTGTAAAAACACCCAATGCGGAATGAATTGGTCCCATAAGCAAGGTTGCGCCTAAAATTTCGGCACAATCCAAGGCTTTTTTGTTGTTTTCTAAGGCATGAGCACGCATATCAGCGTCCATACTGAGGGGGTTCGCATCAGGACCATTGATGGCAACGGCGAGGCGTTGCAGTCCCAAATCATCTAATTTTTGTCGCCAAACATGCCAATCATCTGGGTTTAGGTTAAAAATAGGCACTTCTACCCCATCAAAACCGAGTGCTTTAATTTGGTCTAATACAGGGAAAAGCGATTCGTCTATCTCTGTTCCCCACAATAAAAGATTCATCCCAATTGTCATACGTTAATTTTTTACAAATTTAGGTCTTACCGAATACCTAAAAAAGGCGTTTTTTTACTATTTTTGACTGTATTTTGATATTTATTTATTACTGAAATTAAAATTACTGTCAATATTCAGTAGAATCAACAATGAAACCATTACTCAAAAAGTCACTCGAAAGCCTTAATCAATCCTATAATGTCCAGACGTTGAATGAGCCTTACTTCGATTCCAATTGGCATTTTCATCCACATTTTCAACTCTTCACCGTTATTGAAGGAACAGGAACGCGTTTCATCGGCGACGATATTCGGCATTTTGAAGCAGGCGATACGGTCTTTTTAGGACCCAATATGCCGCATTTATGGCGCAGCGACCGCGCCTATTTTGAGCGTGATTCGACCTTGCAAACCCAAGGCATTGTCGTCTATTTTACAGAGGATTTTTTAGGGGAAGATTTTTTTGAAAAACCTGAAATGTATGTTTTAAAACAACTACTGATAAAAAGCCGACAGGGTTTAGATATTCAAAAGGGCATGAAACGAATACTTGTAGAAGAGTTAAAAGAATTGGTGACATTGAGTGGCTTTGATGGCGTTTTGAAACTACTTTCTATGCTGCATAAACTAGCACAATCAAATGATTATCAATTTATTACAAGTATAAATTATGAAAATACACATAAAATATCAGAAACAGAACGGATGCGTTTGGTGCATGAATATGTGATGAAACATTATAAAGAAAAAATCAGTTTGTCGGAAGTTGCCGCTTTGGCAAATATGGCAGAAGCTGCCTTTTGTCGCTATTTTAAAACCCGAACGAATAAGACTTTTTCAGACTTTGTCAGTGAAATTCGCATCGGACATGCTTGTAAATTATTGCTGGATTCTAAAATTTCTATCGCCCAAGTATGTTATGAAAGTGGTTACAATACAGTGTCCAATTTCAATTGTCAATTCAAGGCTATCAAGGGCAAAAGCCCGAAGCAATACCAAAAAATGTATGTTCAAAATTGACCCCCTCAGTAAAACCGTTAAAATGTATAGTAAAAGACATTTTTCATAAATCTTAAATTTTGTCAAAAAAAAAGAAGTGCCACACTTTGCGGAAAGCTTGGCACTTCTTTTTGAATCGTTACACAAAGATTTTACTTCACGTAAGATTTACCATCATAGGTTAAAACCATAAAATCAATGCCCGCAACAGTTCTAAAATATTTAAAAATGGCATTCAACTGTTCTTTTGTTCCCGTTTGACGGAGGATAAAACGGCGAATAGTTGGTTTTGGCGTTGTGAATTTTGCCGCAATACCAATGTCAGTACCTGTATAATTGAAATAACCGTAATCACCTGTTGTCATACTGAGGGGTGTCGTAATCGTTTTTAAACTATCAATCATCTGCGTATATCGCGCTTCTTGACCATTATCGGTTGCGATGAAACCCCACATGGCACCTTGTGGCACACGTAGAATCTCTTTTTTGGGCATCGAAATACCGTTTTCTTTTTTCATTTCGAACACATAACGACCATCTTCAACATGTAGCGTACCGTCATTTATGATGACATCCTTGAGCGTTATCCGAAACGGAATATCGCTTTTTTTCAAAGCAGATAAGGTAATCGTATCGCGAGCAGGCTCTGCAAAACCATTACACGTCAATGGATACGCGAGGCTGTTGATCGATACTGTCAATTGATTGTTGAGTGCATTCGTTGCATAGTTAATACGTGTGCCGCCACATTCTTGATTTTGAATGGTTGCAAGGCGCAATTGCAGGAATGCGCCCGATTCGTCTAATTTTTCCCAAGGAATGATTTCAAATTCCTTATCAACGGCGATAATGGTCTCTTTGTCACCTATGTTTTTACGACAACTGACGGTGAGCAAAAAGCCGACAGCGAGAATAAGTATTGGTGTCAATCTCTGATTCATACATTCTATTTTTTTAGTTATCGGTAAAACGATTCGGTTGGTGGATTGCTGCCTGAGTTTGGAAATTGGTTAACCGGAATTCGTAAATTCGTTAGTCAAAAAAAGGGTAACGAATTTACGAATCCCGAATACACGAATAACGATTAATCGTCAAATTCATTCTCCCATTTCGCCACAACGACCGTTGCCAGGCAGTTGCCGAGCATATTCGTACCTGTACGTGCCATATCCATCAACACATCGACAGCGAGGATGATATAAACAGGTGCGTCGGGGAGTCCAAACATAGAAACTGTACCCATCAAAATGACCAAACTGGCACGCGCAACGCCTGCAACGCCTTTAGAAGTGAGCATCAAAGTCAACATCATGGTGATTTGTTGCCCAATACTTAACTCGATGTGTGCTGCTTGGGCAACAAAAAGGGAAGCCGCCGCCAAGTAAAGCGTTGTGCCGTCGAGGTTGAAACTCATACCTGTTGGCAAAACGAAGGAGACGAATTTACGTGGTACGCCGTATTTTTCAAGGCTTTGCATCGCAGGTGCGAGTGCTGCTTCTGAACTGGCAGTGCCAAAAGCAATGGAAACAGGTTCAGCTACGGCTTTAATAAATTTGCCTATTTTTATCTTAAAAGCCAACGCAATGGGCAACAAAACGAGTAAAATAAACGCAATCAAAGATAAATAAATCGTCAAGACCAATTTTGCTAATGTGTATAAAACATCAGGTCCCATTTTACCGACAGCATAAGCCATGGCACCAAAAACGCCGATTGGAGCAGTGTACATGACCAATTTCGTGAATTTGAACATCAATTCGGCAAGGCTTTCTGTCCAATCAAGCATTATGGTTTTGTGTTTGCCATTCGGCAACATGGATAAACCCAACGCAAAAAAGATACTGAAAACGACAATTTGTAGGACTTGACCTTCAGCTATAGATTTGGCAATATTTTCAGGGAACGTATGCAAAATAATATCCTTCCAATTCTGTGTAGCAACAACGATTTTTTCAGTTGCATGAACGGCACTCATATCAATGCCATCACCCGGGCGAACGATATTGGCAGCAATCAAGCCGAACACCAATGCAACGGTGGTTACCAATTCAAAATATAGCAGAGATTTCCATCCCATACGACCGACTTGCTTCATATCGGCATGACCTGCAATACCAATTACAAGTGTCGAAAACAATAAAGGTGCAACAATGGTCTTGATGAGTTTTAAGAATATTTTACTAAAAACATCCATGTCTTGCGCTATTCCTGGCGCAACAATACCCAAAATAATACCCGCAACGAGAGAGATAAAAATCCAATGTGTGAGTGTCAATTTTTTCATAAAACTTTGATTTTAAATAGATTAGACTTTGTTTAAATATTGAGACATTTCGGCATTACAAACAAAGACGATAAGATTGAACGCCATCTTATCGTCTTTGTTCCTAATATCTAAATATTTCGATAGCTTTTCGTACAGCGTAAAATTATCTTTTTTTGCCTAAATTTATTACTGAGCATATCGAATTTTAACGAAAAACTTTTCATCTTTTGCACCCAACATCTTTGCTACTGAGGGGGCAACAATGACAACCGTTTCATAACCATAAGCGTTTTCAGGAATTTTACCAATAACTTTGGCGTAAACGGTTCGATTTGACATAGTACTTGTAACTGCCACGATTGAACCCACTTTAGCAATTCGGTGCAAGCAGTATAAGTCTGTTTTTGAATTGCCCTTGGCATTCCAGCAGGCTGCGCCACGCTCCTCAACTGACTTTTTTTGTTTTTCAAAATATGCACTGAGCATCTTTGAACGCACATCAACGGCACCTCTCCTGGCATTGCGTATCTCATCAGGCACACCATCAAGGCTCATCCAACCGATCTGTAGGACTTGCCCTGGTTTGATATTTGTATTGGGTAAATTATTCCATTTCACAACGCTGTCAACGGGCATATGGAACATTGTCCTTGCAATTTTGAATAAATTATCGCCTTTTTTGACCATAATCATAATAGGCGCATATTCCCATTTCTTGAAATCAGCCCCTTTAAAACGCTTGATGGCGGCATTCGGAATCGGCACACGGACAATTTGCCCGATGCCGACAATATTACTTTTTAACTTTGGATTGTATGGGTACAACTCCTCCTCATTCAATCCGTAAAAACGGGCAAGCGAGTATAAAGTCTGTTTGGGAGCGATGTGATGTTCAAATATTTTTTCCCCTGTCGTCTCGTCAAGGGTGATAAAAAGCGTATCTTTCGCCGTCAAATACGTTAGAGGATCTGCTGTTGCAGACCATATCGTTGTTTTTACAAAAAAGAGTAAGACTATACTGGTGGCACATCGTGACACCTTCGGGAAGGAGGTAAAAAAACGATGATAAGAAAAAAATCGATGATAATTTATAGTGTACATAGCTCAAAATTAAGATTAAGTTTATTAAAAAAAATTTATAATTATTTGACAATTAACTTTTTGCAAAGTAAGAACTTTGTTTCGTACAAAAATAGGGCTTCCCATCTTTTTTTCAAAAGAATCTATGACATTGACTTAATTTTTTTAAAATTGTCTCAAATTCATTGATGTTTTCATTTACAAATAACTAATAATCAATTAACGAATAACTAAATATTGAAAGTTCTTGGCATAATACCTGCTCGTTTTAGTTCTACCCGTTTCCCTGGCAAACCTTTGGTTGATATCAAGGGTAAAAGCATGATTCAACGTGTTTATGAACAAGCCAAAAAAGCTAAAAGTCTTGACCATGTCGTTGTTGCAACTGACGATAAACGTATTTTTGAACACGTCAAAAACTTCGGCGGCGAGGTATTGATGTCGGCTGCTGAACATCAAAGCGGCACTGACCGATGTGCAGAAGTGGCGGCGATGCTCAATTTAGACGTGATGATGCAATCGAATGAACATGCTCAATCTTTTGCTTTCGATGCCAAACGCACATTGCCTTTCAATGCTGTTGTCAATATTCAAGGCGACGAACCTTTCATTGACCCTGAACAGATAGAAAAAGTCATCGACATACTGAGGGGGGGTATTTTCCAAATTGCAACATTGGCAAAAGTCCTTGATAATCAAGAAGATATAATGAATCCGAATATCGTTAAAGCCGTTTTTGCTGCTGATGGTCGCGCCTTATATTTCAGCCGCAGCGCTGTTCCGAACCTTCGGAATACGCCTCTAAAAGATTGGGCAAGCAAGGGTGAAATCTTCAAACACCTTGGTTTATATGCTTATCGCATGCAAACTTTGCAAGAGATTGCCCGCCTCGCACCCAGCCGTTTAGAGCAAATGGAGTCGCTCGAACAATTGCGTTGGCTCGAAAATGGCTTCGCCATTGGTGTTGGTCTAACGGATTTGGAAACAATTGGCATTGATACCCCCGAAGATTTAGATAAAATTTAATTAAGATTTAATTAATGATGAATGATGAAATATGAATGATGCATCTTAAAAGAGCCAAATTCATAACTCATCATTCATAACTCATCATTAAAAACATGAATTTCTGTTCAAACTGTGGTCAAAAAGTCCAATTCGGCAATATTAATGACGAACATTTACCGCGTTTTCACTGTATCGAATGTGGAACGATTCACTACCAAAATCCGCGTGTGATTGTCGGCTGCATCCCGATTTGGGAAGACAAAGTTATGTTGTGCAGGCGTGGCATAGAACCACAATTAGGATTGTGGAATATTCCAGGGGG
>JANMJN010001108.1:0-6026 GCA_031371355.1 Saprospiraceae bacterium | reverse complement strand
CTGATTTATGGTAAAAGAATGCACTGAAAAAAAGAAGATAATCATCCCTCACTTACTGAAATGAGATTACAGGTAGATTTTCAAAAAATCATTCCTAACTTTGAGCAAAATTTTTCATTTCACTTATATCATCAAACATTAAAAACGCTACCAATGAAAGTGCTCATGGTTTGTCTTGGCAACATCTGTCGTTCACCACTTGCAGAGGGTATTTTGAAGCATAAAGCTCAAAAATTAGGATTAAATTGGCATGTTGACTCAGCCGGCACAGGTGATTGGCATATCGGCGAATTGCCCGATCACAGAAGTATAGCGATGGCTAAACAATATAGTATTGACATAACAGACCAACGAGTAAGGCTATTTAAACGTTTAGATTTGGATACTTTTGACCTCGTTTTAGTCATGGATAAAAGTAATTATCAAGATATTTTGCACTTTGCAAAAACCGATGAACAACGCCAAAAAGTAAAACTCATCATGAGTTTTGTACAACCACACAAATACGACATTGTTCCTGATCCATATTTAGACAATCGCTTTGAATTGGTGTATCAATTATTAGACGAGGCGTGTGAGGCAGTGATTGAAGCGCATAAGTGATAAGTGATAAGTGATAAGTGATTTTTGTCGTTTATTTAAGAGGTTTCATAGATTTGATGTCTGGGAAAGGAATCTTATTGGGTTATTCGGGTGTTGTAACGTTTAGGGGTTTCTTTCAGTCAAATTACTGAGGGGGTAAGATAAGATTTACCAAATTTTAAAAATTCAGTAAATCTATATTTCAGATTCACTTTCCATTGCCTATTCTATAATGAATCCCAAGTTTTTTTTAAATTTGGGCAAAATACTGAGGGGGGTGTTTTTTGAATCAGGATGTGTTGGATTTTAAATCGTTAGCATCCTTAAAATCCCACACATCCTGATTCAAATGAAGAAACACCTGTAAAACAGAAAAATATATTACAAAACAAATATGGATAATAAGGAATTCAAACCTAAAAGTTTTTGGGAACGCCCTGAAGGGACAACAGGCATGTTTATATTGGCGGCACTGTTAGTTGGTGGTGGCATTGTGGTCTATAATATGTTGCCCTTGATGATACTATTGGCGCAAAACACCTTGTATTTGTCGGGCATGTTGATTGCTTTGTCTATGGTTGTGTATATGGTTTTAGACCCTAAAATGCGCAATTTAGTTGGTTTTGCCTACAAAAGTGTTATGCGTTGGATTACGGGACTGTTTGTCAACCTCGACCCTATTGGTATATTAAAGTCTTATATCGAAGGATTGGATTCCAGTTTGTCGAAAATGGATAAACAAATCAATCAACTGAGGGGGCAAATGCACAAGCTCAAAGAGTTGATTGTAACGAATCAAAAAGAGATACAAACGCACCTAAAAGATGCCACAAAAGCCCGCGACACCGAAAAAGAAACACAAATGATTCTGAAAACCCGCAAAGCAGGGCGGTTGCAAGAATCAAATGTGCGGCTCGATGATTTGTACAAACGCATGGAGTCACTCTATCGGATTTTGACAAAGATGCGCGAAGCGTCTTATATTATGTCCGAGGATTTGAAAGACCAGATTTTTGTGAAAGAAACGGAACGCAAAGCCATCCTTGCCAGTCATTCCGCCATGAATTCAGCGATGTCCATCTTGAAAGGAGACCCAGATAAGCGAGTGATGTTTGATATGGCTTTGGAAGCCATTGCCAACGATGTGAGTTCAAAAGTGGGCGAAATGGAGCAGTTTATGAGCATGTCCGACAAAATCATGAAAGGTATTGACCTTCAAAACGGCGTTTTCGAAGAAGAAGGCTTGGTAATGCTCGATGAATGGGAAAAGAAAAGCCAGTCCCTCCTACTCGGCACAGGCATAAAAGATGAGTTGACGTTGAAAAATCAATCCGAAGAAACGCTCGATATCAATGCTCCTATTAAACAGCCACAACGCGAGACAGGGCACCAGAATCAGTACGATACTTTTTTTGAATAGTATGAATGTTATGAAGAAGGTGCTAAAGGTGCTACCTAAATCTCTAAAATCAATCTATTTATGAATGACATTTTGAATTATGTTCTCCTTCAATTAGGCGAATTTACATTAAAGGTATCATCCATCCTTCTGCTTATCTTATTTTGGTCATTAATGACTTTATCGCTCCGCATCGTTCGGAGAATGATAAACGGAGCGACAAAAATCAATGAATCTAAAAGATATGCTGTTTATAGTTTAATCCGATATTTTGTTTATGTTATTTCTATTGTCATCATTTTACAAATATTAGGTTTCAATTTATCGGTTCTTTTAGCAGGTTCGGCGGCACTTTTAGTCGGTTTAGGTTTGGGTTTACAAAACCTTTTCAGCGACTTTATCTCTGGTCTCATTCTTTTGGTTGATTCATCTGTAAAAGTAAATGATGTCTTAGATATAAATGGACTCGTCTGTAAAGTACAAGAAATCAATTTAAGAACCACCACTGTACTCACCAGAGAGGATAAATACATCATTCTGCCCAATACCATTTTAACTAAAAAC
Source organism: Saprospiraceae bacterium (assembly GCA_031371355.1). Lineage (GTDB taxonomy): Bacteria > Bacteroidota > Bacteroidia > Chitinophagales > Saprospiraceae > JAAFJT01. The sequence continues at coordinate 3,481 of JANMJN010001108.1, read as the reverse complement.
CAACTCATTAACTGGACACACAGCCAAATATCATCCAGGTTTGAAGTACATGTCAGTGTTGACTACTCATCAGATGTGAATCTCGTTATGAAAGTTTTAATAGAAGCCGTTTCCAATATAGAAGGTGTTCTAAAAGATCCTAAACCAAGCATCCGATTTGCGGATTTTGGGGAATCATCTTTAAAATTTACGGTGTTATTTTGGTCAGAAGAAGTTTTCAGAGTTGAAAACATCAAGAGTGCAATTAGAGTACGCATATTTGAATTATTAAAATCCAACAATATTAAAATACCCTTTCCACAAAGGGTTGTTCACATTAATCAAACTCAGTAATACAAATATCCATTCAAAGCTTCTTCTTGCCCCTAAAGTGACACTGACTCAGCGCTCGCAAAGACAAAACAACCGTTCATCAAAGTCCAGTCGAACGCTCCATTTGCTCCGTATAACGCGTACCAACGACTTCAATTTGAGCAGAAGCCGCCTCAATCTCTTGAAGTTCCTCTGTTGTCAGTTGAATAGCCGCCGCGCCATTATTTTCAGTCAAACGATGTAATTTTGTTGTGCCGGGACAAAGGTAAGGTTTGAATTAAAGTTGCTGTCAGCATTTTTCAAACAGAAACTTACGAATTTCAAATAATGGCTGTTTTTTATGAAGATTGGCGCGTGTTACCCCCCCTCAGTATAGCTATTTAAAATAGCCCCATCTGGGTCATTGGACTCTTGAAAAATAAAAAGACCATTCGCCCATTTGAATTAAAAAAGAAGAGTAGTTTTGTTGTGGTTTTTTGCGTTATTGGGTAAAATAATACAAGAAGTGCAATAAAAATTTTCATCAATTCAGCAAATAATACGCAATTAAGGTAGACACAATAACATAATGTCGCATAACAATGCTTAAAAACGACTAAAAAAAGATAATGGAAAAGAAACAGAACGATTTCAAAATTCTGAAAAATAAATATGTGCCAACGGCTGAATTTTATAGCCAAATAATAGACAGCCTGCAAGATTATTCGATTTTTACGATAGACAATGATTTCATCATAAATAGTTGGAGTTCTGGCTCGACAAAAATATTTGGTTACGAAACGGACGAGGTTATTGGAGAACCTTTCGATTTAATATTTACGGAGGAAGATTTAAAAAATGGTGTTCCGAAAAGGGAAATCGAAACAGCTTTAAAAGAAGGCAGAGCAACAGATAATAGATGGCACATAGCTAAAGATAAGAGCCTATTTTATGCTTACGGATTGGTTTTTCCACTTATTGGATTAGACGGGGAGATGTTGGGCTATGTTAAAATCTTACGGGACTTAACGGACAGGAAACAATCAGAGGATGCTATAAGAAAATATGTCAAAGAATTAGAAGACCTTAATACGCATAAAGAAAGTGTTCTGGCAATACTTTCACACGATTTAAGAAGTCCCCTCTCCAGTATTATTGGAACAGCAAAGTATCTGAAAGAAAATTTCCATAAAATGAAGCCCGATGTTGTTCAAGAAATGCTTGACTTACTCTATAAAGCATCAACGGATGAATTAGATATGTTGGACTATTTAGTAGAATGGGCGAGAATAAAATACGCATCGGACGTGTTTTCTCCAACAAAAATAAAACTGACTGAATACATTAATAAAGTTTTTGAAACATTAAACGAAACTGCTTTAATAAATACGATAAATCTTCATCACGAAATTGAAGAGAATACTTCCGTATTTGCAGATGGTAAAATGCTCATTTCCATCATTCAAAATATCGTTTCAAATGCAATAAAGCATACTGAAAAAGGAGGGACGATAACGGTTTCTGCAAAAAGTAAAGATGACAAAATTATCGTGCAGGTTAAGGACACTGGAATCGGCATGTCCAAAGAAATAATGGAAAAACTTTTTACACCACAGATGAAAACACTTTCAGAAACACGAAAAATAAATAAAGGGGCTGGTATTGGATTATTGTTGGTAAAAGGATTTTTAGAAAAAAATGGTGGTGAAATATGGGTAGAAAGTATTGAAGGTGAAGGTTCATCTTTTTACTTTACATTACCTATTGAGAAACCTTTATATAAAATAGGCAGTTCAGACGAGATTATGTTTGATGAAAGTGCTTAACACCTGTACCTCCTAAAGAAGTTTTTACGTAGAACTGCCGACATTAAAATAGCCCAATTTGGGTCATTATACTTTAGAAATAAAAAATCCATTCGCCCATTTGAATTAAAAAAGAAAAGTAGTTTTGTTATGCTTTTTGTATTGTTGGAGTAAAATAATGTAATAAGTACGATAAAGCTTTATAGATTAACGAGTTAGCGACAACTCCATGAGACGCAAAAACTACCAACAGACAAAAAATAGAAAAAATGGGATATTATATTAGAATTTTAGGAACGTCAGACCCAAATATACATGTAGATGAACTTATTAGTGAGCTGACATGTGAAAAACTAACTGCAAAATTTTCTATTGACCAAAACGAAAGTGCAGACAACTGGACTGTAATTTTAGTATCGAATGAAAATGGAGACGACCTTATACAAATTGAAAGAAATCCTGTAATAGATGGAGAACTTGGTAAAGAAGAAATAGAGGAATTTAAAGAGGACATAAAAGAGTATAAGCCAAAATCAGCTTCAAAATGGCTTGACAAATATTTCGAGAAAGTAAAAGTTATTTATGCTTTTCAACTTCTTGATTTATCATTTAAAGAAGAAAATTTTCCAGTAGTTGGTTCTATTAAATCGACGATTTGGAACAAGATTGGTGGTATTCTTCAATCAGACAATGAAGGATTTTCAAATGAAGACGGCTATCATATTCTTTGGCAATTTTCAGACGATGTAACAGGAGAATGGAATATGGCAGTTAAAAATCTCTTTGGCAATTGGACAAACTTCACAATGGACTTGGGTGACACGAAACAACGTGAAGAGTTTCTGGCAGGAAATATTCCAAAAAACGCAAAAAAACTATGACAATAGAAAGAGAGCTGCCACTAACATTGGTTTGGCAAAAGTGAAGCTTTCGTACTAAATTGAATATTTGTATTTTGAATTCTCTACAATGCCAATATCCTAACCTCTACCACCCCCTCAGTATTTCCCACATTAAAACAAAAAAGACGGACGCAATCAGCCTCCGTCTTTTTTGTTTTACAATCAAAGCAAACAATCAATTACCCTTGCGATTTAGGCGTTTCTAAAGTAAAAGGCTGAATATAATGCCGCTTACCCGTTGCTTTAAAAAGCGCATTAGCGACTGCACCAAAAACAGGCGGGAATGGCGGCTCACCCAAACCCGTTGGGTCAATATCGTTTTGGACAAAATGAACATCTACTTTTTTCGGCGCTTCATTGTGGCGAATGATGCGGTAAGTGTTCAGGTTACTGTGTTCTGTTTTACCGTCTTTAAAAGTCATACTGCCGTACAAAGCATTGCCAATGCCGTCAATGACTGCGCCTTCGACCATGTTTTTTGCT
>JANMJN010001099.1:0-1842 GCA_031371355.1 Saprospiraceae bacterium | reverse complement strand
ATACTGAGGGGGTGTAAGGCTGCATATCAAGGCTCATAATGTCATTCCAACCATCATTATTCAAATCACCGATGTCCACACCCATGCTAAAAGTACTGGTGTGATTGATATAATTCGTTATCTCCTCCTTGAAAGTCCCGTTTTTTTGATTGATATAGAGGTAGTCGTTTTCATGAAAATCGTTGCCAATGTACATATCGGGATAACCATCGCCGTTAACATCGCCCACGGCTAAACCCAAACCGTAACCTAAAGCATTGCTATAAATGCCAACGGTTCTCGTTATTTCAACATATTTACCATTGTCATTTCTAAAAAAACGGTCGCCAGAAAGCGGATGAAATTGGTTTTTACCTTGTTGAAAAACAGCTCGTGGTCCAAAAGTACCGTTGTTGTGTAGCGAGTGATTGAGTTGAAACATATCTAAATCACCATCCAAATCGTAGTCAAAAAACGTGGCTTGTGTACCAAAACCGACCAAGTCCAAACCGTATTGCTTCGATTGTTCCTCAAATTGAGGGATGCCAGCCCCCTGACCCCCAGAGGGGGAAATGCCTTTATTGATATACAATTTATTATGGCTTTGTAACTGCAAATAATTGCCAACCACACTAATATATATGTCTAACAAACCGTCTTGATTGATGTCCACAACAGCTACCCCATTCGACCAATCGTTGTTTTTCTCAAAACCAGCCCCCTCAGTAATATCTTGAAATTTCAAGCCGCCTTTGTTCAAATACAACTTATTCGGCACACGATTACCCGTAAAAAAAACATCTAACAAACCATCGTTATTGAAATCCCCAACACCCAAACCCGCACCGTTGTAGTAGTACATATACTTGAAAATATTAAAATCCAAGTTAACCGTCAAGTCATTTGAGAAGTCAATACCTGTTTGTTCAGCTTCTAAAAGTTTGAAGACAGGTGTGTCACTTTGCTCTTTGTTCGTTGTCTTTTGACAAGCAAAAAAGAACAAAAGTCCAATACAAACGGCTATATTTTTAAATTTATACATTCTTATTTGATTTATAAAAGCCACATTTACAAGGCTTTATTTTTGCACTTACTGTCCAGCGGTCAAATCTGTCACCACCACCATCACCTCATATTCTTTTTCTGAAAAGATAACAACACGCCGATTGCCCGAAACTTTTGCATACCCTTTAACACCTGCGGGTAAGGTCGTTATGAAAAACCCATCGCCATACCATTCCTCCATCAGTTTTTTTACGTCTATCAGTAATTTCCCCGTCTGCCCATTGGGATACGACAAATCAATGCCTTTATAAGTGAATTTGATAGGCATTTCCTTAATTTTATCATACAAAAATTGAGGGTAAAAATTCATCTGAATCGGATAATGGAAGTTTTTTTCACCTAATTGATGCTCTACGGTCATTTCTGACCCGTCAGTAAAAACACCTTTTTTATTCATCGCCCAACAAAAATCAAAGAACTCTTGCTTGGGCATGCCCAAAGTCAGTCCCATAAACAAGCTGTCGTGGCGTATGCCTGTTGCCAATTCTTGTTTTTCAACTTCTGCCAAAGTCTTTTGTGCGCTATTGCGACAAGCAAAAATGACGATTGTTAACCCTAAATAAAATAATAAGAAATGTTTCATAAGTAGTTCAAAAATTAAGATTATAGAACATTTAATTATAACGCTAAAATAACCGCTTCATAAGGCTTCAACTGCCCATTGTATGCCTGCCCCGAAGCTGTCGGGGAGGGGGTATCATAATTACTAATCAATACTTTAGCTTTACTCAAATCAAGACCCGTGTTAGCTGTCGCTTCTTTTTCCTTAAAATTCAGCAAAACCAACAGTTTTTTGCC
>JANMJN010001088.1:0-9903 GCA_031371355.1 Saprospiraceae bacterium | reverse complement strand
GCTTGCGAACCTTCGAGGGCTTTTTTGTCCACCTTCGACAAGTCCCAACCGCCTGCTTCCATAGAGTGAACAAACTCTTCGCCGTAACGAATAACGTTTGATTCAATCATCTCACGCAACAAGTCATTGCCTTCACGTGTACGCTCACCTACACCTGCGAAAACCGACATACCGTCATAACCTTTCGCAATATTGTTGATAAGTTCCATGATAAGAACCGTTTTGCCGACACCTGCACCACCGAAAAGACCAATTTTACCACCTTTTGAGTATGGCTCAATCAAGTCAATAACTTTAATACCAGTGAAAAGGACTTCCGTTTCCGTTGAAAGGTTTTCGTAAGCAGGTGGTTTACGGTGGATAGAATAAGCGTCATCTCCCTTTGGCACTTCGCCAATACCGTCAATGGCTTCGCCAATAACGTTGAAAAGACGACCACGGATTTGCTGACCAACTGGCATAGAGATTTGCTTGCCAGTATCAACAGCTTCCATATTACGGGTTAAGCCATCCGTTGCGTCCATCGCGATAGTACGGACAGAGTCTTCGCCCAAGTGACGTTGGACTTCAAGAATAATTTCTTCGCCGTTGCCTTTTTTGACAACGAGTGCGTTCAGGATTTCGGGTAGCTTTGCGCCCTCTGCCGAGAAGCTAACGTCCACGACTGGTCCGATGACCTGTTTAATACGACCGATATTTGCCATTTTCTAAAATTTATTGAAAATATATAGCTTTTTAGATGTGTTTTTCAAAAACGGTGCAAATTTACTAAACCTAAATGGATTACCAAACAAAATTTGGAACATTCCTTCATCGTTTTTACTAAAAAAAGTACCCCCCTCAGTATATTTTGCCGTTTTTCGGTTTGTTTTGGATAAATATGGTGATTTGAAGTTTTGACAATAATTTATACCAAAGGCTTTTTCTTCTCTATGTTGAAATCATGTAGCTTTGCGCCAAAAAATCAAAAAATGCTTGAAAAGATAAAAAGTAATTTCGTTTTCATTGCCCTATTTGCCTTTGCTGTATATGCCATTGGGCGTTATTTTTATAAAAAACCAGACGTTATCAATGGCGAAGTTGCGCCCAAAATTGTATCGACCCAACCCAACGGCGAGTCATTTGATTTGTCTTCTTTGAAAGGACATTACGTCCTACTCGATTTTTGGGGCAGTTGGTGTGGTCCCTGTATTCAAGAATCTCCGCAACTTAAAGCCTTGAATACCAAATATTTAGGCAAAAAATTCAATGATGCCAGAGGGTTTGATATAGTGAGTGTAGGCATCGAAAAAGACCGTGACCGCTGGTTGTCAGCTATCGAACAATTGGGCATTGGTGGCTGGATACACGTCTGTGATTTCCAGTATTTGGATTCACCACTTGCTAAAGCCTATGGTGTACGCGTCATTCCAACCAAATTTCTATTGAATACTGAGGGGGTCATTATCGCCGTAAATCCATCCATTGAAAACATCGAAAAAGTGTTAGATTCCAAAGTTTTGAAATAAACGAATGTCCAAACTCGTTTTAGCATTCGTATTAAATTCTAACTTTGCGCTTCAAATCTGATGTATGGAAAATAACGACAACTTAGTAGGCGTACTCGTAACGCTTTTTAGATATAAACGACCCATTTTATGGGCAACTTTGGCGACCGCCGTCGGTACTGCCTTGATTTCTTTCCTGTTTCTTGACAATTATTACAAGTCAACGACTACGTTTTATCCCCTCAGTTCCGATGTCTTTAAGCCCGAACAGATGTTTGGCTCTTCTCAAAAAGACATGGAATATTATGGTGGCGAAGAAGACGTTGACCGCCTGTTGACTATTGCCCAATCAGGTGAATTGTATGATTTTTTAATCAAAAAATATGATTTATACCATCATTACAAGATAGATACGACGAGCGATCTGGCAGCTTTTAAAGTACGTGAAGCCCTTGAAGGACTTTACGAAGTTAAAAAAACGAAGCACAACGCCATCGAAATCTCAGTCGAAGACAAAGACCGCCGCTTGGCTGCCGAAATGGCAAATGCAGCTCGTGACAAGGTTGATGAAATCGCTCAACGTTTGGTGCGTGAAATTCAAGCCAATCTCATTCGTGCCTACGAAACGAGTTTTATTGAAAAAGACAAAGTGCTGCATGGTGTAGGCGATTCGTTGATGTTGTTGCGTGAAAGCTATGGCGTTATTGACCCTGAAAAGCAAACAGAAGCCGTCACTAAGGTTTCTGTCGAAGCGCAAGGCAATTATATAAGGAGTAAAGCCAAACTCGACATGCTCAAAAGTAACCCCTTAGTATCAAAAGACACGATTGCTCTACTGCAAGCGACCTTGAAGGGCTATGAAGAAGAATCGAAAAACAACGATGTGATGATGAAAAAGTACAACGCAGGCTACAATTCAGTCAGTGTTTTGAAGCAAATATATGAACAAGAGCGCAACCAAATTGGACGAGATAAGCAACGTTATACCCAACTCAAGGTTGCTTTTGAAACTCAAATTCAAGCCTTGAAACTCTTTGAGACGGCTGCTATTCCTGTCGTCAAATCACGTCCCAAACGTTCCATTTTGGTCATCAGTGCCACCTTAATTGTCTTTGTCTTAAGCCTAATCGGAGCTTTATTGATAGACAATTATCGCGAAGTCAATTGGAACGAAATCAAATCAGCCTCTGCAAACGGTTCTACAAAAACGCGTAAAAAAACAGCCATTGGCTTTACCAAGAAAAATAACGAATGACGATTGACAACAAAGGCATTTTTACAGCTTATGCCGTCGTAACTGTCATAAGTTTGCTTGCAGCCGTTGGCTTTGAGAGCATTTTTCCTGCGGCAATTCCGGCTGTTTTGCTGGTGGCTTATGTGGCAGTTGTTGATTTTAGAAGCCTTTTTTTCCTTCTTTTAGCGTGCATACCTTTTTCAATCGAATACACATTTCCAAATGGTTTTGGTACAGATTTGCCCACCGAGCCGCTTATGGTGGGCTTGATGCTTGTCTATTTTTTTTATGCCGCAAAAAGTGGTTTTATACTTCCCGATAAAAATCGGGATTCTACGAAGAGAGGGGGACTTTTTCTACGTCACCCAATTACATTACTCATTATTTTGTCGCTGGCTTGGGCTTTTGTGGCAACGCTCAATTCGTTGGATATTTTCCTTTCAGTCAAATATCTTTTGGCGAAAATATGGTATATCATCACGTTTTTCTTCTTGGGTGGTGTTATTTTAAAAGAAAAAAAGGACATCATACGCTTCTTTTGGACGATTTTTATACCCCTCAGTATTGCAGTACTTATAACGACTATTCGACATGCCGCTGTCGGTTTTTCATTTCTCGATGTCAATTATGTCATGCAGCCGATGTTTCGGAATCATGTGTCTTATGGCTGTATTTTAGCAACTTTCTTACCTTTTATTGTCCTTGCATTGACATGGCGACCGCGCCGGTCAACAACTAAGTGGTTGTTAATCAGTGGTTTAGTCTTATTTTTATTAGCTATTCAATTGTCGTTTACAAGAGCCGCTTACGGCGCGGTAATCGGTGCAGGTGCTTTTTATTTTATTGTGAAACATCGTTTTACACGTTATGTCGTTGCTGCAGCGATTATTGCTATCATCGGTTTCGTTGGTTACATTTCGAGTCATGATAAATACCTCGATTACGCTCCTCGTTTTGACAGAACAATTACGCATCAAAATTTTGATAATTTGCTGGAAGCGACGGCAAAAGGTGAAGATATTTCGACCATGGAACGCGTTTATCGATGGGTTGCAGGTTTTCAGATGGTGACACATAGACCTTTGACAGGCTTTGGACCTAATAATTTCTACGATTTTTATAAATCTTATACCGTAACAAAATTCAAAACATATGTTAGTGACAATCCCGATGGCTCGACGGTGCATTGTTATTATTTGCTAATGGCAATAGAACAAGGCATTCCTGGCATGTTGGTATTTTTTACCCTCATTTTTTTCGTTTTACTGAGGGGGGAGAAAATTTACCACAAAGCGAAGGAACGTTGGCAACGCCAAACAGCTATGGCAACGCTGCTCTCTTTTGTCACTATTTTGATTTTAATATTGATCAATGATTTGATTGAAACGGATAAGATTGGGTCTTTCTTTTTTATGAATTTGGCGATTCTGACCAATTTGGATATTTTGACCACTGATGAATCAGTCAAATCTGCCTCATAAGTGGTCAATTCTTTTTCAAGTATAAAATACACGTTATTATATATGCTGTCGCAAAAAGGAGTGTTCCGAAAAGCAGGTGCAAAGGTTGCAAAAAAGGTGGAATACTAAAATGATGCATGGCTAAGCCAAATACAATTTCAGAAATAAGCAAACCAAGTAAAAAGGTTGAGAAAAATTTGATACTTTTTAGGGTAAAAAACCGACCCCTCAGTAACCACACCCAATACATAATGGCTGCCGTTACGATATAATAAAACGTGCGATGGAAACGATAAACGTCGCTCAAATTCGGTATCCATTCATGTCTATTCGCTTCGCCCAAAGCCGAAGATATTAAGTCAACATTTTCACGGACTTGTGTACCAATAATGATTTGAATCAATATTAAAAGACTAATGCCAACGCCGCCCCAGACTAAACCCATAGGTTTGACGGACAATAAATCGCTCATGTTGCCCGCATGTGTATAGGCGATGAGTACAGCAGAAATCAAGACGACTAAAATGAGCATCGCTATTACCATGTGCACGGTAATGAATGACGGCATCAGGTTCGTCGAAACCACCAAAGACCCTAACCACCCCTCAAATCCAACGCCAATGAAACCCGCCAAAGACAGCCTAAAGATGCGTTTATCCACTTTTCTCAAGGGAATGGAGAACAAAAGTGTCAAAAAAATGAGAAATCCGACCAGTACACCTAAGACTCGATTGATGTATTCTGTCCATGTTTTATAGGCATTAAACGGTTCATGGTTTGCTACTGAGGGGTCATTCTGGATGAGTTGTGCTGTTTCTGACATGCCCATTTTGTCGAGCACTTTGGCGACACGCTCGTTTTTCTTTTTCCGTAAATCGGTATAATGTTGCAAATAATCGGCTGGTAACTCAGCTTCACTCGTTGGTGGCACCCAAACACCAAAACATTTGGGCCAATCGGGGCAACCCATGCCGCTACCTGTCGAGCGCACCCAACCGCCAACCCATATCAAAAAAATAGTGGCTATAATTGTAGCGATTCCCCAACGGCGAAACCTGCTTAGATTTATATTATTCGTCATTTTACTAGTGGTTATTCATGAATTGGATATTGGTGAATGGTTATTAGAGATTGGTTACTTGTTCAAAACAAATAACCAATCTCTAATAACCAATAACCAACACCAACTATGCGGGAATAAAAATGAACTTTGCTGCGCCATCATTCAAAAGAACGAAAACACATATTTCGTCTGAATGTTTGCGATAAAGCGTCCTGAAATCGTCAATTTTTTCGGCTTCAATGATTCTTTTGACGTGAAATTCTTCTAAAGTTGAAGCATTCACTGCCCAATCGTCGGGCAATGCCCCCCTCAGTAAAAGTGGAATACCGAGTTCTAATTCCGTTTTTGAAGCGACGAAAATAGGATAGTTTGAAACGTCCTGAGTCCGAACAGTCTCAGCAGCATCGGCGAGTGACGAGCGATACTTTTTGAGCAGACGTTCAACTTCAATTAGTGGTTGTTTACCGTTTTGATTCATTTTTTGAATTGTTAAATTATTCAATTTCCGCTTTCATCCTTTCCGCATTGTCAGCTACACGCAAAGCTTCTAAAATGCCGTCAATATCGCCTTCTATGACACGGTCAAGGTTGAAGTTTTTATTATCACCTTCCAAACGGTGGTCAGTTACCCGATTTTGAGGAAAATTATACGTCCGAATTTTATCAGAACGGTCGCCCGAACCAACGAGAGAGCGGCGCGTTTTTGTCTGTTCGGCATCATGTGCTTCCTTTTTTGCTTGATAAATGCGGTTATAAAGCTGTTGCAAAGCCATTTCCCGGTTCTGAATTTGCGAGCGTCCTTCTTGACATTCCGACACAACGCCCGTCGGTAAATGTGTAATACGCACCGCAGATTCAGTCTTGTTGACGTGTTGTCCACCTGCGCCAGAAGCCCTAAAAACGTCCACTTTCAAGTCATCTTTACGGATTTCAACGTCTTCCATTTCCAATTTAGGCATCACAACCACAGTTGCAGCGGAAGTATGTACCCGCCCTTTCGACTCCGTTTCTGGAATTCGTTGTACGCGGTGAGCGCCCGATTCAAATTTCAGTTTGCCAAAAACATCTTCTCCGGTTACTTCCAAAACCAATTTATTGTAGCCGCCCACAGAGCCTTCGTTTACTTCCATCGCCTCTGTTTTCCAACCTTGACGGTCAAAAAAGCGTTGATACATGCGGTATAAATCGCCTGCAAAAAGACTCGCTTCGTCGCCACCTGTGCCTGAACGGATTTCAAAAAGGACATCTTTTGAGTCTTCGGGGTCTTTTGGAATCAATAAAACGTTGATTTCTTCTTCCAAAGTAGCGATTTCAGGCTCTACTTCGTTCAGTTCTTCTCGCGCCATGTCGCGCATATCGGCATCAGAGAGCATTTCCTGTGCTTGCTCGCGGCGGTCCAGGAGTGAAGCATATTTTTTATAGGCTTCGACAATGGGCATCAAGTCTTTGTAATCTTTATTGATGCGTTTGAACTTATCTAAATCGCTCGTTACTGAGGGGTCGCTCAATTGCTCCTCGAGATGCACGAAGCGGTCGGCAATAGCTTTTAATTTATCAATCATGATAATGAATAGTGGATAGTTGAAAATGGATAATTTGAACTCATTATCGTTAAGATAATGTTGGAATATCCCGAAACAATCGGGAGGAAGGAAGAGCAAGGTCGCTACATGAAGGTATGGAAGATTGGAACAAACATGATGTCATTTTTTAAATAAACTTAAAAACGGCACAAAAATAGGTATTTTTACTTGAATCCAATCCTTAAACATTGGGTTAGAATTTTATTTTAGAAAAAAGGATAAATATCAAATGAAAGACATTTATTTCTTTAATTAAATTCTAAAAACACTGTAATTATCGTTATTTTGTCTAAAAACACTGTAATTAAGGCGTTCGCACAATAACAATACTTTTTTTGCACCGTAAAACAATGGGTTCTTGCAAAATCTGTCTTATTTTTACGGACTTTTTTTTTTGAAATCTATTTTCTAATCATGCAAACCAATTTATAAGATGAAAAAGACTTTACAGCAAAGCCTATTTTTTGTAATTCTATGCTTTTCGATGTCGCCCATACTGAGGGGTCAAGAAAAAACAAAATTGGAACCCTTCGACGATAAATTTCGTCAATTGGAAGAGATTTTGCCCACTGCCAACAACTACCGCACAGCTTCAGGTGCGCCAGGGCATGAATATTGGCAACAACAAGCCGATTACAAAATAAAAGCAGAGTTGAACGATGTAACGCAGTCCATCACTGGCGAAGAAGTGATTACATATACCAATAACTCGCCCGATGCCTTGTCTTACCTATGGTTACAATTAGATCAAAATACGCATGATCCCAAAAGCATATCGGTGACGACAAAAGAAGAAAAAATGGTTGAGAAAATGACGGCTCGACAATTGCAATATATGCACCCAAATGAAGATTATGGTTACAAGATTGATTGGGTGCGCGATGCTACTGACAAAGCTTTACCCTACACGATTGTCGAAACAATGATGCGTGTTGATTTGGCTAAACCGTTGAAAAAAGGAGAAAAACTTATTTTCAAAGTCAAATGGGCTTTTCACATTGTTGACCGTCAAGGCAGACCTGGTATCGGTTCACGTGGTGGTGCCGAGTATTTTCCAGAAGACAAAAACTGGGTTTATACTGTTGCACAGTGGTTTCCGCGTATGTGCGTCTATTCTGATGTAACAGGTTGGCAGCATAAGCAATTTTTAGGTTCCGGTGAGTTTACATTGACTTTTGGCAACTACGAAGTGGCGTTGACAGTACCAGCAGACCACATCGTTGGTGCGACAGGTGTGTTGCAAAATGGCAAAGAAGTATTGACAGCCAATCAGTTAGCGCGTTTTGAAAAAGCAAAAACGGCTTTTGATGCCCCTGTCATCATCGCTACTGAGGGGGAGGCGCGTGAAGTAGAAAAAACGAAATCAACCGCTAAAAAGACGTGGGTTTTCAAGGCAGAGAATGTTCGTGACTTTGCTTTTGCAACGTCTCGCAAGTTTATTTGGGACGCAATGGCGGTGAAACAAGAGGACGGCACAACGCCTTTGGCGATGTCTTATTATCCAAAAGAAGGCAATCCATTGTGGGAAAAATACTCGACAAAATCGGTGGCGCATACCTTGAAATGGTATTCACATTACACATTCCCTTATCCATATCCAGTGGCGATTTCGGTGCATACAGACCAAATTGGAATGGAATATCCGATGATTTGCTTCAACGGTGGTCGCCCTGAAAAAGACGGAACTTATTCAGAAAGAACGAAATACGGTTTAATTTCTGTTGTCATACATGAAGTTGGTCACAACTATTTCCCAATGATTGTGAACTCAGATGAACGCCAATGGACGTGGATGGACGAGGGTTTGAATTCATTTATGCAGTTTTTAGCAGAGCAACAATGGGAGCGCGATTATCCAAGCCGTCGTGGACCTGCAGCCAATTTGACGGATTATATGCGCGGGGATCAAGGTAAATTGGAGCCGATTATGACCAATTCGGAGTCATTGCGCCAGTTTGGTAATAATGCTTATGGCAAACCTGCAACGGCTTTGAATATATTAAGAGAGACGGTTATGGGGCGTGAATTGTTCGATTTCGCATTCAAAACCTACTCGCGCCGTTGGATGTTCAAGCATCCGATGCCTGCCGATTTGTTCAGAACGATGGAAGATGCGTCGGGTGTTGATCTTGATTGGTTTTGGCGCGGTTGGTTCTACACAACCGATAACGTGGATATTGCGATTGATAATGTAAAATCTTACCACATCAACTCAAAAAATCCAGATGTTGAAATAGCTGCGCGTAAGACAGAAGATAAAAAATCACCACGCAACATTACAAGTATTCGCAACGAAAAGGCAATTGCCAAAACGCAGGACGAAATTGACCCATCCATCCGCGACATTTACACAGGCGATGAATTGAACTATCAAACAACGATTTTGGATAAAGATGAATACCAAAAATACGTAGCTTCTCTCAGTAAAGATGAAAAAGCGATTTTAGAATCTGGTTTGAATTTCAATGAAATCACTTTCGAGATGAAAGGTGATTTGTTGTCGCCTATCTGCGTTGAGTTGCAATATACTGATGGGTCAAACGAATATTTTAAAATTCCTGCTGAAATATGGCGTATGGGCGACCGAAAAGTGACGAAAGTGTTCCGTTCAACAAAAGAATTGAAACAAGTCGTTCTTGACCCGATGCTCGAAACCTGCGATGTGAACGAGGAAAACAATTATTTTCCACCTAAACCACAAATGTCACGGTTTGAAATCTTTAAAGGCAATCAAAGACAATTTGGTGGCGGCGAAAACCAGATGCAGAAGCTGAAACGAGCGAAAGAACGTGAGAAGCAAGCGGGTGGGGGGAATTGATTTTTCTGATAAATACTGAGGGGTATGGATTTTCCTGAAAAGCAAAGGCGATAAGACTCATTTTGAAGTCTTATCGCTTTTGTTTTCTATATCGCCTCTTTTTGAAAGAGCTGCAAATACTCTGTAAAAACAAACATTCTATTGCGGCGATAGCCTGTTTTCTCTTGTAAAATGCCCAATCTTTGAAATTCATCAATCAAACGGTTTGCTGTTGCAGCGGTTACATTGAGTGTTTGAGCTACTTGCTGGGCATTGGTA